>JAFDWA010000450.1 GCA_018268735.1 Actinomycetota bacterium
TAGCTCGTCGGGCTCATAACCCGAAGGTCGCAGGTTCAAATCCTGCCCCCGCCACCAACTCAGTCCAATAATCACGCCGAGAACCCCGGATTTCCGGGGTTCTTGCGCGTCCGGACCCTGGCGGAACGGGCCGTTTCGAGGGGCTTATTGGAGCGGCTCCCACTTTCGCGGCACAGGTTCGGGTGTTCATGCGCTGTGCGTGCACACCCTGCGCCAGGCCGCTGCCACCCCGGTTCCAGCGGCGTCGGCGCGGGTGGGGTGGCAACGGGCGGTCAACACCGGGGCTGCCGAGGGGCAGGCGTTGGCGGGTGCCAGCGAGATGGTTGGCGATCCCGCGCGCGACGGGACGGTCCTCCCTGTCGACGCCACTGGGGCGTCGAGAAGGGAAGCACCCAGATGTCCAGCACCGAATGCTTCGTCACCCGCCGAGAGGCGGCGCGGATCTGCGGCTGCAGCTACGACTCGATCCGTCGCCGCCAGGCCGACGGCGCCTACCCCAATGCCGAGGAGCGCGACGGCGCATGGCTCATCCCCATGAGCGACCTCGTCGCCGCAGGTGACCTCGACCCCACTGCCCCGACCGAACCAGCCCGCCACGATCCGGACACCAGCGACATCGGTGCGGTCCGCATCGCTCGCCTCGAAGCGGAGCTTGCCTGGGCGCAGGCGGAGATCGAGTTCCAGCGCAACCTGCTCATGCAGATGGCCGCCCGAAGCCGTGAGGCAGCCTGATGGCTCGGCGTCTCACCGGCTCGATCCGGGATCTCGACGGCCGCTTTGAAGCGAGCGTGCCCGAGCGCCGCGGAGCCAGGCAGCGCGTCTACGCGTACTTCGCCACCCGAGCCGAGGCCGAGCGCTGGTGTGCCGACGCTGTCGCCGCCCTCTACTCCGACGATCCCGTCCCGATGCCTGCCGCTCCCGCGTCGGCGCCGCCGCCCGCGGCCTCCGTCGGTGACACGGCTGGCCCCGACCGTCACTACTTCGCTCGCGGCGCCAGGGCCTGGCACACCGAGCGCTACGTGCAGATGCGTACGGCGCAGCTGGAGGTCAGCATGCGCCCGCCGGACGAGGGCGCTGCGGTCGTTGTCGACAGGCGCATCAGCCAGCCGTCGACGCCCGAATCGAGGATCTCGACCTCGGAGTCGGATCCGCGGCAATTGAGTTCGGTGCCCGGTGATCGTTCGCCTTCCATGGCTGGCGAGGTTACCGACAGAGCGATGACTCGAAGCGGTCCAGCAGTTCGAGCATGACGCGAGTCGTGAGACCTGATGGTTGAGCAACTCGGCTCGTGGGGGGTGCGTTGAACGAGATGGAAGTCAGGTCGTCTTGGTAACACCCTTGTAATTACATCGAGCGAACGTCAAGCTGGCCCGGTTGTCCTTCTATCCACTCTCGACGGCGAGCGACGCCGCGATCCTGGATTGGCTAGGTCGCGCCCACTCAAGGGACTTCGACCTCCTCTTGGCCTTCCTCCAGCCGCTATGCGACTGGCCCGATCGTTGCGCCGACGGCATCCGGCCAGACCGCCACGGTGGGCTCCCCATCCACGTCGCTCGCATCCCGAACACCGATGCCTGGGTCATGTACGTCTACGCGGATCGGCCCGAGCCATTCCTCGAGATTCTCAGGATCTGGACTCCGATCGGTCCGGAATCCCCGCCCTCTGGCTGAACTCTCGCACGGCTTCTGCAACGGGACGAGCCTCGGGTGTACGGCCCTTCTCCAGCTCCCGGGCTAGATCCGCTGCCCGAGCGCGCGCAGGCGGAAGCGAATCAAGCGGTCGCATGCTGGCACTCCTGAACGTACTCCGCTGGCCAAGGCACAGCGTCGGCCTCGGGGCCGTACTGGTCCCACTCCTCCGGGTTGCAGACCCAGACCACCAAGAAGTCGCGCCCCTGGGTCGCTGGTCCGAGTGCACGAAGTTCGACGATGGTTCCAGCCGCGGTCTCGGCGTGCACCAAGTCTCCCTGTTTGATCTCCATAGCC
>JAFDWA010000451.1 GCA_018268735.1 Actinomycetota bacterium
GTCCCAAGTCATGTCCGAAACGACAACCTGCCTGGCTTTCTCCGAAGCGCCCGGACCGTCGCCCCTCTGAACTGCTCCCCACTTGGACGACCGACATCCGCTGTTGACCGACGAGGACCGTGAGCTGCTCGAACGACTCGCGAAGTGAGTGCCGGGTACCTCGACCTGGCCAACGACGTCGACATCATTGCGCTCCTCGGCCTCGACGAAGTCCTCATCACGAAGGCCGACGAGTTCGACCCGGCCGACCCCGAACTCCACCGCGCCGGTGGCGGGGTTCGGTGGACCGGTCGCGGTACGTCCCACATCACCGACTCGAATGACACGCGTGAAAGATGGTTACCAACTATCGGTACTGATGGTTAGTAACTATCATGGCGGCATGATCTATGCGTCTCCGCAGCTCGGCGAGCCGGAGATGCGAGTCATCGACGAGCTCGACCAGATGCGCTCAGAGCTGCGACACAACGTTCGCGACCGGCGACGCTGGCTCGGCAGCCTCCGTCGATTGACCTTCGCCCGCAACGTCCAGGGCTCCAACAGCATCGAGGGCTACGACGCGTCCCTCGACGACGTCCTCGCTGCGGTTGACGACGAGGAGACACTCGAAGCCGGCGAGGAGACCCGTCTCGCCCTGCGCGGTTACCGCGATGCGCTGACGTATGTGATGCAGATCGCCCGCGACCCGGATCCGCCGTCCATCGACGAGTCCCTGCTCAAGTCCCTGCACTTCATGATGATCCGCCATGACCTGTCCAAGAACCCCGGGCAGTGGCGGCCGGGTGCAATCTGGGTGGAGCCGGAGGAGGACCACGAGCTCGTCTACGAGGCCCCCGATCGGGAGCTCGTTCCCCAGCTGATCGGCGAGCTCGTGTCGACGCTCGACACCACCTCCGACACCGATGACCATGCAGTGCTCCGAGCCGCGATGGCCCATCTCAACCTGGTGATGATCCACCCCTTCAGCGACGGCAACGGCCGCATGGCCCGATGCCTCCAGACGCTCGTGCTCGCACGGGAACAGATCCTCGCCCCGGAGTTCTCCAGCATCGAGGAGTACCTCGGCCGCAACACCACCGCCTACTACGCCGTGCTCGCAGCGGTGGGCCAAGGTGCATGGAACCCCGGCAACGACGCGCTGCCGTGGGTCCGGTACTGCCTCACCGCACATCACCGCCAGGCCCGGACGCTCCTCCGTCGCGTCGAGGAAACCGAGCAGCTCTGGACCGGCCTCGAGGACCTCGTCCGGGCGCGGGGTCTGCCGAGCCGGTCGATCGGGCCGCTCGCGGATGCAGCCCGCGGCCTCCGACTTGGCAACGCGACATATCGGCGACTCGTCGCGCAGAGCGACGGCGACGAGATCGCCGAGCTGACCGCGACACGAGACCTCAAGCGGCTCGTCGACGCCGACCTGCTGGCGGCGGTCGGTGAGCGCCGTGGACGGACCTACACGCCGAGCAGGGACCTCCGGATGCTGTGGGCGACGATCCGTGCGAGTCGACCCAAGCGGTCAGACAACGACCCGTTCGTCGACTCCGGGACCTCGTCGTCCTGAAAGAGTGGACCTGGGTAGCTCCGCCGAGCGTCGATGACGCCGGACACGCGACCGGCCAGATGCAACAGGGTGTTCTCGAGGATCCCCGGCTGAGCGATGACGATGGGCAGGAACGCAGTGAAGGCCACACTCCCCTCGCTTGTCGGGTCCGGGCACACCTGCGCCCAGCAACGAGCTATCGGTCAGTTGCGAGAGCTCCAGCAAGTTCAACTGGTTCGCGACATCGGCCGGTTCGCTGGACGAGATCGGCAGCTGAAGGGTCACCAGGGCGCCCGAGCCGAGTTGAGGATGCGGTTGGACCGTCGACAAGCGTCAACTCGTGGACGACTCGCACAGCCTCTACACCGACGGCTGGCATGGCCACTCCCTTCCTTCGCAAGGAGCATCCCGGACCCCGAAGTCTCTGTTCGGCCCATCGAGGCAGCGGTT
>JAFDWA010000452.1 GCA_018268735.1 Actinomycetota bacterium
GATCAGAGCACCTGGCGACGGCCACAGCGATCGCGGCGCTCACCGACTACGCAGATGCGTCGACTTCGGGCAACCGGTGCTGAGGCGCTGTCCCGTCGAGCCGGCCGTCGCCCGACGTGGATCACCGCGAGCACGGTGGCTCCGACCAGGACCGCCAGGAGGATCGGGATCGGCGCATCCACCCCCCAGCCGACCAGCGCCCCCTGGAGGGCGCTGAAGAGGCCGAGCGACACGGAGACGAGCAAAACGAACCGCAGGTGCGCTCGCAGCCCCTGGCGTCTGGTCTCGACGTGCCACAACCACACCGCAGCCGGGCTTCCACCGACGACGGCGACCGGCACCATCGCGCCCCGTGTGGCGGCAGGTCGTCGTTCGATCCGCCGCTCCAGTCGTTCGCGGGCCTCACGCGCGCCGGTGCAGCCGCCCGTTCGGCCGGGTGGTCGGCCGGCCTGCACGACGAGGATCGCTGCGGCACACCCGGCGAGCAACTGGAACACGAAGCTGATCGCTCCGTAGGCCAGCGCGCCTCCGATCGCCCCGGTCCCACGCATCTGCGACCAGGCGAGGACCGTCAAGCGCAGCCCGTGGCTCAGCGGAGAGACTGGAACGCCACCACCAGCCAGAGCAGCATGTGACGCCTTCGGAGCTCGGCAGAGCCGACGCTCGGCCGGTAGCTGGCCAACTCCACGGGGACAGTAGGGGAACAGCTGCCAAGGGTCTCCGTCTGCTCCACCACCCCTGCCCCTCGAACAGCGGTCCGACTGCATCGGCGGGGCATCTGCCCATAGCGCCCGCCGACGCTCGAACACGATCTTGTTACCATACCGGGACAGGGGACGCCGCAGGAGGCACGATGTGCGGCATTGCCGGAGTGGTCGGAGTTGGGGCGGGCGCTCTTGCTGATCGCGTCCGGGTGATGGTCGCTGCCCTCGAACACCGAGGTCCGGACCAGCAGGCCGTCACCACCTTCGATGACGCTGCGCTCGGCTGCGCCCGCCTCGCGGTGATCGATCCCGACGGTGGACGCCAACCGCTGACGGGTCCGGACGGGTCCACTGCGCTGGTGTGCAACGGCGAGATCTACGGCCATCGGCGCCTCAGGACAGCTCATCGCGACTACCCGTTCCGCACCGGATCGGACTGCGAGGTCGTGCTCGCGCTGCACGACGCCCACGGCATGGACCTGCTCCCCCACCTGCCGGGAACCTTCGCATTCGCACTCTGGGACGACCGCTCCGGGGAGCTGCTCCTGGCACGGGACCGCTTCGGTGAGCGGCCGCTGTACTACACGTTCACCGGCGACGGCCTCCTGGCGTTCGCTTCGGAATCCCGGGCACTGCGCGCCGCCGGGTTCCTCACGGGAGCACTCGACCGCGCAGCGGTGGCCGAGATGCTCCGCCAGGGCTACGTGCCGTCCGGCGGATCGGTGTGGGACGGCGTCTCGCAGGTCCCCCACGCCTCAGCGCTCCGCTGGCGCGTCGGCGAACAGCCCCAGGTGCGCCGCTGGTGGTCGCCTCCGGCACAGGTGGACCGGCCGGTGCCCGATGCCGTCGAGTGGTTGCGGACCGAGCTCGACCGTGCGGTCAGCGATCAGCTCGTCGCCGATGTACCCGTCGGGACGTTCCTCTCCGGGGGGATCGACTCGAGCACCGTTGCGTCGCTCGCCGCCCGACACCACCCGGACCTGCACGCGTTCACCTTCGACATGCCGGGCGAGTCAGAACTCCCGTTCGCCGAAGCAACCGCTGAGATGCACGGGATGCAGCTGCACGTGTGCCGCCCGGACCGCTCCACGATCGCCGAGGAGCTGCTGGCGCTGCCCGACGCGTACGATGAACCCCTCGGCGACTCGTCGACGTTGCCGACCCGCATGTTGTGCCGCTTCGCCCGCGAACACGTCACGGTGACCCTCACCGGCGACGGTGCGGACGAGCTGCTGGGCGGCTACCTCGTCTGGAACCGTGAGCTGCTGCCGGCCGGGA
>JAFDWA010000453.1 GCA_018268735.1 Actinomycetota bacterium
CGTCGCGACCGCGACGTTGCAGCCCTGGTTGAACACCAGCTGGTACACGGCATCGAGACGCTCGGCGACGACCGGATCGCGGAACCGCTCGAGGAGCCACGGGAACTGCGGATAGGCAGCGTTCGCGTACAGCTCGATCGTGTCGGTGCCGGCCGGTCGCGGTTCGACGACGACGCAGGTCGGATCGTGGAACTCGAGGCTCGCCGAGTAGGCCAGCGGTTCGAGCAGCGAGTTGTGACCCTGGCGAGCGAGCCCGGAGAGCGCCTTGTAGTAGACGGCCGGGTCCGTCGCCGCGAGGAGGGAGCGGGACTCCTCCACCGGTGAGGTGCTCCACGTGGGTCCGTCGCCGGCAGCACCGGCAGCACCGGCAGCAGGGACGGCCCCTGCGGTGCCCACCGTCATCGGAGCGTCGACCGCATCGCCGACCGGAGCCCCGTCGTCCTCAGCCCGGTCCTCGGCGGTGCCGTCGACGACGCGCAGATCGGGTCGTTCGGGTCGGGAGCGGTCCGGACGCGGTGTCATCCGGGTCATTCTGCTGCGAGATGGGCCGGGATGTCGCCCGGAGCGGTGCGGACCCGGCGATCTGCCGGATGGATCGGGTCGTGCGCCGGCCGGGCCGACTGGTCTGACCGTGGCACGTCGCGCTCACGCGCGCACCGTCGGGTGCTCGAGGAGCGCCTCGGCGCAACGCGCGCCCTGGTCGTAGGCGATCGGGTACACCGCCCGGGCGCGATCGGCGTCGAAGAGGTTCATCGGGTTGCGGCCGGCAAGGGACGCGATCGCCCGACTCGGTCGGATCATGGTGATCCTTCGCTCCGGGTGACGCCGGCGCCAGGAACGCAGTTCACGTTCGAGCAGCATCCCGGCTCCACGGCCGATGGGGCCCATGTGCGGGCCTGCGAGCGGCGCCACGACGATCACCTCGTGTGCATCGGCAGCGGCGTCGATGGACGTCGCCGACCACATGCCGCCGTCGACGTACAGGCGGCCGTCGACCCGGTGCGGCGGCAGCAGGCCCGGCACCGCCGACGAGGCGGCCACGAGGTCGGCCAGCACGTACCTGCCGCCGTCGAGGATGTGGCGCCGCCGAGTCCGCACGCACACCGCCGACACCGACACCAGCGGGTGACGGGACTCCCCGAAGATCTCCCGTGCGATCCGCGCCAGCACCCCGGTGCTGCGGTTGGGGACCGCCGGCGCCTCGATCCGAGCGACGTCGTCGTAGGCGACTCCCAGAGCGACCGCGGATGCGGCCCATGAGCCTGCAGATGTGCCGAGCGCCGGCGCCGCCGCCACCGGAACCCCACCCGCAGCGAGGCCGTGTGCGACCCCGACGCAGTAGCCGATGCCGAACACCCCTCCACCGCCGTAGACCATGGAGAGGTCGTGCGCCTCCTCGAGGGTCGCCGCGCCGGTCACCGAGGGTCGCTCGGACCTGCCTCCGCTGTGTCCCCGGTGCGCCATGACACCCTCCGGTCCGTCGTCGGCACCGCCGACGTCCCACCTGCCGGGTCGACGGTCACGACGACCCGTTGAGCTCGACGGTACGGCACCGGCGCCCGGGGAGCAGTGGGCAACACTCCCCATCGGAGCGACCGGGAGCACCTCTCCGGTGTCACCGCCGTGCCCGCCGACCGACCTGGATCAGGACCCGACCGCGGCGCCGGGCACCACCCGGTATGCGTCGTAGACGCTGTCGATGGTCCGGATCCGGCTGAGCAGGGTGTCGAGGTGCGACGGGTCACCGAGCTCGAACTCGAAGCGCATCTTCGCGACCCGGTCCCCACCGGCGTGGCTCTGGGAGCTCAGGATGTTCACGTGGTGCTCGCTCAGCGTCGCGATCACGTCCTGCAGCAGGCGCGGTCGGTCGAGGGCCTTCACCTCGACGAGGGCCACGAAGTCACCCGATGTGTCCTTGTCCCAGTCGACGTCGATGACGCGCTCGTGCTGGGCTCCGGCGAGCGACGCTGCGTTCGC
>JAFDWA010000454.1 GCA_018268735.1 Actinomycetota bacterium
GGCTACAACGGCACGATCAACCAGCGGCAGTTCCGCCCCGCGGCGCCCTACTTCCCGACCGACTTCCGCTACCCGGACCGCACCTACCGAGACACGACGACGGTCGCCGTCGGGGACTCCACGATCGAGCTGCACCACAGCCGGGGCGAGACCGACGACCACACCTGGGCATGGATGCCGGACCGACGCATCCTCTGCGCCGGCGACATGTTCATCTGGGTGTCGCCGAACTGCGGCAACCCGCAGAAGGTCCAGCGCTACCCGCTCGAATGGGCCGCCGGACTCCGCCGCATGGCGGCTTTGGAGCCGGAGCTGCTGCTGCCGGGCCACGGACCCGCGGTCGCCGGCGCGGCCGACATCTCCCGGGTGCTGACGAGCGCTGCGGAGTACCTCGAGTCGATCGCCACCCAGACGCTCGACATGATGAACGCCGGGGCACGTCTCGACGAGATCGTCCACACGGCGCGCGTCCCCGATCACCTCGCGGGTCTGCCGTGGCTGCGACCGATCTACGACGAACCCGAGTTCGTCGTGCACAACCTCTGGCGCCTCTACGGAGGTTGGTACGACGGGAACCCGGCGCGCCTCAAGCCGGCCCCCGACGAGGCGCTGGCGTCCGAGCTCGCGAGCCTCGCCGGCGGCGCGTCGGTGCTCGCGGCGCGGGCGCAGCAGCTCGCAGCGGACGGCGAGCTGCGACTCGCCGGTCACCTCGCGGAGCTCGCCGCGCAGGCGGCACCGGAGGACCGCGGTGTGCACGCGGTGCGCGCCGAGGTGTTCGGAGCGCGGGCACGGGCGGAGGCGTCGCTGATGGCGAGCGGCATCTTCCTGTGGGCGGCTCACGAGTCGGAGCGACGCGCCGCAGGTCCGACGTGACGGTGCTCGACCGGTTCCGCGTCGACGGCCGCGTCGCTCTGGTCACCGGCGCCGGTCGGGGCATCGGACGTGCCAGCGCGCTCGCGCTCGCCGAGGCGGGCGCCGACGTCGTCGTGGCCGCTCGGACCGTCGAGCAGGTCGACGCCGTGGCCGAGGAGGCACGGCGCTTCGGGGTCAGGGCCGAGCCGGTGGCCTTCGACGTCATGGAGATCGACCGGCTCGGGGAGCTGGTCGAGGTGGCAGTCGCTCGCCTCGGAGGGCTCGACATCGTGGTGAACAACGCCGGCGGGTCGTTCCCGAAGCCGCTCCTCGACACCAGCGTGACGAGCTTCGAGCGGGCGTTCCGCTTCAACGTGACCACCGCGTTCGAGCTCACGAAGCAGGCGGTGCCGGCGATGCTCGACCGCGGGGGCGGATCGGTGGTCAACATCTCCTCCGCCGCCGGTCGGATGGCGGACCGCGGGTTCGTCGCCTACGGGACGGCGAAGGCGGCGCTGACCCACCTCACGAAGCTCACCGCCGCGGATCTGGCTCCCCGCATCCGGGTCAACGGCATCGCTGTCGGATCGGTGGCGACCTCGGCGCTGGAGATGGTGCTGGGGGATGACGCCGTCCGCGCCGCGATGGAGGGTGCGACGCCGCTGCGACGGCTCGGCCAACCGGAGGACATCGCGGCGGGAGTCCTGTTCCTGGCGTCGCCCGCGGGCAGCTTCATCACCGGCAAGGTGATCGAGATCGACGGTGGCATCCAGGTGGGCAACCTGGGTCTCGGACTGCCTGATCTCGAACCGGACCGGCCCTGACGGATCTCGACAGGCGCTCGATACGCTGAACCGATGTTGCGGCGGCCGACGAAGCGGATCGACGCGTCCCAGGAGCGGCTGGTCGCGTTCGACCAGCTGCTCGACCGCCTGTTCGCCCGCTTCGTCAGCGTGACGACGACCGGCATGACCGACGCGCTCCAGGCCACCGTGCAGGAGCTCGGCGAGTTCGTCGGAGCGGACCGCAGCTACATCCTGCGCTTCGACCACGGTGCCGGCACCTCGACGATGACCCACGAGTGGTGCGGTCCTGGGGTGCCGTCGTGCTT
>JAFDWA010000455.1 GCA_018268735.1 Actinomycetota bacterium
GTGTTCGATGACGAGCTCTCACCCGCGCAGCAGCGCAACCTGGAGCGACACCTGGGTCGCACGGCGATCGATCGCACCGCGGTGATCCTCGACATCTTCGGCCAGAACGCGCACAGCCAGGAGGGCAAGGCGCAGGTGCAGCTCGCGATGTACCGCTACCGGCTCCCACGGTTGCGTGGTCGGGGTGGGTCGCTGTCCCAGCAGGCCGGCGGCGTCGGCACGCGGCGTGGGCCCGGTGAGACCCAGCTCGAGATCGACCGCCGCCGCATCACCCGTCAGGTGCACAAGCTGGAGGCGGAGCTCCGACACATCGCAGGGACCCGGGCGACGCAGCGCAAGTCCCGCCACCGCTCCGGGCTCCCCCATGTCGTCATCGTCGGCTACACCAACGCCGGGAAGTCCACGCTGCTCAACCGCCTGAGCGGCTCGGGTGTCCTGGTCGAGGACCGGCTCTTCGCGACGCTCGACGCGACGACGCGTCGACTGCATCTGCCCGGGGGTGAGGCGGTGCTGCTCACCGACACCGTCGGCTTCGTCCGCAAGCTGCCCCACCAGCTCGTCGAAGCGTTCCGCTCGACGCTGGACGTGGTCGACGACGCCGACCTCCTCGTGCACGTCGTGGACGGCTCGTCGGTCGATCCCGACGGCAACATCGAGGCGGTCCACGAGGTGCTGCGGGAGATCGCTCGGGGCCGCGGCAGCGCAGGTGGCGCCGAGGAGATGTCCGAGGTCCCGGAGCTGCTCGTGTTCAACAAGGCGGACAGGGGTCCCGACGCTGCCCGCCTCGCACAGACGCACCCGGGATCGGTCGCCATCAGCGCGGCGACCGGCGCCGGGGTCGAGGACCTCCTGCTGCGCATCGGTGACCGCCTGCGATCCCGGATCCCGACCGTCGAGCTCTTCGTGCCCTACGACCGTGGCGACGTGCTCGCCGCGCTGCACCGTGCCGGTGAGGTCGTCTCGGAGACACCGGGCGGCGAGGGTGTGCGAATCTCTGCGCGCATCGCCGGATCTGCCGCCGCGAGGTTCGCCGACTTCGTGGTCGGGTCGCACACGTGAACGACGCCGCGCCCGGAGCGGGCATCGTGTTGCCGCCATACCCCTACGATCGCCTCGCCGGGCTCGTCGCAACCGCTGGACGCCACGACGGGGGAGCGGTCGACCTCTCGATCGGCACCCCGACCGACCCGCTGTCGCCGTTCGTGCTCGAGGCGTTCAGCCGATCAGGCACCGAGCGCGGCTACCCGCCGTCGGTCGGCACCGACGAGCTCAGGGGTGCGGCAGCGGGCTGGTTGTCGCAGCGCTTCGGCGTCGACGTCCCGATCGCTGCGATCGGTGCGTGCGTGGGGACGAAGGAGCTGGTCGCAGGACTGCCGCACTGGTTGCGCCTCCGTGAGCCCGGTCGTGACACGGTGCTGTACCCGGCGGTCAGCTACCCGAGCTACGCGATGGGCGCGCAGCTCGCGGGGTGCCGTGCGGTGCCGGTGCCGCTCGACGAGCGCTGGGCGCTCGACCTGTCGGCCATCGACGAAGAGGATGCCGCACGAGCGCTGTGCCTGTGGTCGAACACACCCGGCAACCCCGCGGGCGGGCTCGACGACCTCGCCGCGGTGGCCGATTGGGGCCGCCAGCACCGGGTGCCGGTCTTCAGCGACGAGTGCTACGTGGAGTTCACGTGGTCGGGTGGAGCCGATCGTGACGAGACGACGCCTGGCCGAACGATCCTCGAGTCGGGCCTCGACGGCGTCGTCGCGGTGCACTCGCTCTCCAAGCGGTCGAACCTGGCGGGTCTGCGGGTCGGCTTCTACGCCGGGGATGCAGAGCTCGTGCACTACCTCCAGGAGGTGCGCAAGCACGCTGGGCTCATGGTGCCCGGCCCGGCTCAGGCGGCGGCTGCCGCCGCGCTGTCGGATCAGGCGGCGGTGGGGGAGCAGCGCCG
>JAFDWA010000456.1 GCA_018268735.1 Actinomycetota bacterium
CCCGGGTCCCTCTACACCAGCGTGCTCGCGGCGACCGCTGTGACGGGCATCGGCGAGGCCGTGCGCGAGACCGGTGCCCAGGTCGTCTACGTCTGCAACCTCCACCCGCAGGAGTCGGAGACCGCTGGCTACGACGTGGCCGACCACGTCGCGGCCCTGGCGCGGCACGGACTGGTACCCGACGTCGTGCTGTACGACCCGGAGATGATCGGCGGTGCCGACGATGTCGCGGGAGCGCTCGCAGCGCCGCTCGCCGAGCCGTGTGCGCGCGCTCACGACCCTCGGCTGCTCGGCGCTGCGCTCGTCGGGCTCACCAGGTCCTGAGCGATGCAGTCGTTCTCGACCGGGGTGCGCCGTGTTGCGCTCCGGATCCCGCGACGCCGGCGATTGGCACATCCCTCGTGGTGCGTGCTCGCATAGGGGGGCGCGTCGCCGGGACCGGCCGGTGACCCGGATCTGACACCGATCAGACCGCCATGCACACCTGAGACGAGGGATGACATGACCGTTCGTGTGGGGATCAACGGCTTCGGCCGCATCGGTCGCAACTTCTTCCGTGCCGCCAAGGCGCGCGGTGCCGACATCGACTTCGTGGCCGTCAACGATCTCGGGTCGCTCGATCAGATGGCTCTCCTGCTGAAGCGGGACTCCGTCGCCGGCACCTACCCGGGGGACGTCAAGGAGGTCGACGGTGGCATCGAGGTCGACGGCGACGTCCTGAAGGTCGTCCAGCACCGTGACCCCGCCGAGATCCCCTGGGGCGACCTCGGCGTCGACGTCGTGATCGAGTCGACCGGCATCTTCACCGACCGTGACAAGGCCGCCGCGCACCTCGCCGGTGGGGCGCCCCGGGTGATCATCTCTGCTCCGGCAGGCGGCGTCGACGCCACGTTCGTGGTCGGCGTCAACGACGACACGTTCGATCCCGACCAGCACGTCATCGTGTCGAACGCGTCCTGCACGACGAACTGCTTCGTGCCGCTCATCAAGGTCCTCGACGACGCGTTCGGCGTCCAGAAGGGCCTGATGAACACGATCCACGCCTACACCGGTGACCAGTCGCTCGTCGACGGTCCGCACAAGGACCTGCGTCGTGCCCGTGCCGCGGCGATCAACATCGTGCCGACCTCGACGGGTGCGGCCCGGGCGACGTCGCTCGTGCTCGAGGCCATGAAGGGCCGTCTCGACGGCACGTCCCTGCGGGTCCCGGTGCCGACCGGCTCGATCACCGACTTCACCGGCCTTCTCGACCAGGAGGTCACCGTCGAGCAGGTCAACGAGGCGTTCAAGGCCGCCGCGACCGAGGGCCGGCTCTCCGGCATCCTGCAGTACACCGACGAGCCGATCGTCAGCTCCGACATCGTCGGGTCGCCCTACAGCTCCATCTTCGACTCGGGGCTGACGATGACGATGGGCAACATGGTCAAGGTCCTGTCCTGGTACGACAACGAGTCGGGCTACTCGAACCGTCTCGTCGACCTCGCCCTGGTCGTCGGCGCAGCGAACAGCTGAGGACCGACGCGTGAAGTTCGGCGTTCCTGAGCTCGAGGACCTCGGCGACGTCGCGGGACGTTCCGTGCTGGTCCGCGCGGACTTCAACGTCCCGCTCGCCGACGGCGTGATCGCCGACGACCTCCGGATCCGGGCAGCCCTGCCGACGTTGCAGTGGCTGCTCGACCGGGGGGCGAAGGTGACTGCCTGCACCCACCTCGGTCGGCCGAAGGGCGAGCCCGATCCCCGCTACTCGGTCGAGCCGGTGCGGGCACGGCTCGCCGAGCTCGCACCCGGTGTCGAGCTGTTGGAGAACCTGCGATTCGATCCGGGTGAGACCGGCAACGACCCGGCCTTCGTGGCTGATCTCTGCGCCGGCCACGACCTCTACGTCAACGACGCGTTCGGTGCATCGCACCGCGCGCACGCCTCGATCGTCGGTCCGCCG
>JAFDWA010000457.1 GCA_018268735.1 Actinomycetota bacterium
CGCTGCGGGTCGATCACGACGAGAGTCGGCGGCTCGTCGCCGACGTACTCGGTCAGGACCTTCGAAGCGAGTCCGTCCGCGGCTGCTTCGACTCGGTTCTCGTCGGAGGTCCACGGCTGAACGAAGACCTGAGTTCCCTGCTCCAGCGTCCGGAGCCGGTTCCGTAGCGCACCGAGCTGCGCATCCCAAGTGGGTCGGAGCCGGGTGAGCGTCGCCGCGATCGGATCCCGGTCCATCTCGGCCACGAGGTCGCGGAGCGTCGCCGCCGGCAACTGGAACAGGCTGAGCTCGACGGGGAACAGCACCTCGTTGATGAAGACCTTGAACCCGCGGTCCTCGGCGAAGCGCAGCAGTCGCGAGAACTCGTGGACGTTCGGCGGCATGAGGCAGTGGGCGAGACCCACGGTTGTGCCGTGGCGCTCGGCGTAGGCCTCGAATCGGTCGAGGTTCGACATGACCCGGTCGAAGTCGGCGCCGATGCGGATCGACTCGTAGGTGGCCTTGGTGATGCCGTCGAGCGAGAGCACGAACGACATCGGGAGGCGTTCGCAGATCGACTGGACACGGGGCGTCCACTGCGTACCGTTGGTCGTGACCGTCACCTTCGGAGGCCCGTCCAGTTCGGCGAGCATGGTGAACAGACGCAACGGCTCTGAACCGAGGAAGGGCTCACCGCCCAGCACGTTGACGCGGTGCAGATGCGGCAGGAACTCGGCGAGCTCCTCGAAGAACCGGTCCCCGTAGACGACTGGAAGCGGATCGCGGTGCTCACGGTGGGCGCGGATGGACGACGACCAGTCGCCGTTGCACATCACGCACTGAAGGTTGCAGGAGTTCGTCATCGAGAACTCCATCTGCACCGGCCAACGTGGATGTTTGTCCTGGGCTGGGAGCAGGTCGTAGTTGCGTGCGAACACCAGGTCGGAGTTGCCCTGTTCGACCTGCCACTGGCAGTAGCCGCACCCCAGCGAGTAGTCGTCGATCTGAAGCGCGTCCCGGAGTGCCCTCGAGTAGGCGCCGTCCCAGATCTCCCGGATGGAGTGTTGCGTGATGTTGCCCATCGGGTGGTCTGGGTTCATGCAGCAGGCCCGGACCATCCCGTCCTGGTCGAAGAACATCGACGTCGACGGTGCGCGACAGGCTGATGTGATGCCGGTTGCTTGGGCCGATGCCGACGTCGACCGGGTCCGGTCTCTGCGCGCGGAGCGGATGCGCTGGTGGGCCCTCATGTGTGGTCCACCTGTCCGCTGCGGCCGACGCGTCGCTCGAGTGACGCCCGGACGCGAGCCGGCCGGAGGCGCTGTGGCACGTGCCGGATCCGGATCAGGTACACACCGAGTCGCTCCCTCGTCGCCCAGTACGCCCGCTTGGCCTGCATCGACCAGAAGGTCCTGAAAGTGTGGATCCCCTGCGCCGCCCGCTTCTGGATCTCCGAGCGCTTCCAGCGATGGATGCGCACCAGCGTCTGGCGGATGACCGGTGCCTCCATGTCGGCGCCGAGATCCCATTCGGGATCCTCGAGTCGGCTGGTGTGCAGGTGCAGCGCGTACGCCTGCTTCCACGGTCCGCTCGGATGCAGGGACCAGCCGCGCTCCGGGTCCAGGCACAGGTCGCTGTTGCCGAGGTCCGCGATGAAGTTGAACTCCTGCGGGAGTCGAGGAGCGGCCTGAAGTCCATGAGCCCAGGCTGTCACGATCAGCGCCCCCTGGTCCCTCGTTCGCCACTCGGGCCAGGCGAACGACGCGATCGCCGTCTCGTTCCACATGTCGAGGAATCCGGCGCTGTCCGGACCGAAGCGGAACACGCCGCCGTTCCAGTGCACCCAATCGGCAGGGACCTCCAAGCCGAATCGCGTCGCGAGCTGCTCGCGCAGGTGACCGCAGCTGTGGTCCTCGCCGTGGCGGGAGCAACCGCACGTCATCGCCCACGGGCTGAACCG
>JAFDWA010000458.1 GCA_018268735.1 Actinomycetota bacterium
AGGGAGTCCGGGATCGCGGCGAGCGCCGCCTTGCGGTCCCCGTCGGCCCACAGGCGAGCCATCTCGGCGAGCTGGTCGCCTCGACCCAGCCACTCGTGGAACGCGGCGTACACCGGAACCGTCAGGTAGGCAGCGATGGCGTAGCGGCCCAAGGCCATCACCGCGTCGCGGTCCTCGGTCGGCGCGACGAAGATGCGGGCGACGATCTCGCGGGGAGCTCCGGCAGCAGCCTCGTGCACGATCGGCGCGACCGTCGCCACGTCCTCCGCGGACAGCCAGTTGATGATGGCGCCGTCACCCTCTCGTCCGGCGAGTCGGAGCATGCCGGGACGCAGCGCAGCGATCAGGACCGGCGGCACGACCTCCGGCAGGACCCCGAGGCGGAAGCCACGGACCTCGGAGGTGCCGACGGTCGCCGTCACCTTCTCCCCCGTGAGCGCGCTGCGCAGGAAGTGCACCATGTCGCGGACCTGCCCGTACGGGTCGGTGAACGGGATCCCGTTCCAGCGCTCGACGATCACGTCAGATGAGGTGCCGATGCCGAACGCGAACCGTCCAGGCGCCGCGTCGGCCAGGCTCGCGACGCTCTGGGCGAGGCACCCGGGACCCCGTGTGAACGCGGGGACGATCGCTGTGCCGAGGCGCAGCGAGGGCGCCCACACCGACGCCAGCGCGAGCGGTGTGAAGGCGTCGGCGCCCATCGCCTCCGCGGACCACACATCGGTGTAGCCGAGATCCTCGAGCTCGACGATCCAGTCACGTTGCTTGTGCAGGGGGACGCCGTCGAAGGGGATCGTCATGCCCCAGCGAGGCCCGGACGGCACTCCCGCAGCGATCGGTTCAGCCATGGTCGCGGAGCCTACGGGTCAGACCTCCGAGCTGTGACGCAACGCCGCCGAGCGCGGATCGGCCGACCTGGAGGTAGCTGCCGTTCAGCGTGTCGAGCAGCGCGTCGAGCTGGTCGAAGCGGATCGCACCACCGCTCATGAGCACCAGGGCTCGCGCCGGTCCCTCCCGAACCGCGGCCTTCACCATTGCGACGGTCGCCTCGTCGGGGTCGGGGAACTCGGCCGCGGCCCGCTTGACCGCCTCACGGAGGATGACCGAGCCGACGAGTCGACCGAGCGCGGTCTCCTCCATGTCCTCCAGGGTCGAGTTCCGGTCGAACGGGCGAACCGGGGTGGGCTCCGGGATCGGCCGGCCCAGCATCGCAGCGAACTCCTCGTCGGAGGCCACGAGTCCGCGCGGTCGTGGTGCCGCAGCGACGACGTCATCGGATGCGATGTCGACGGCGAGCACCGCGAACGGCTCGACCGACGAGCGAGCCACGACCACCTCGAAGGTGCCCGCCTCGACCAGCCAGTCGTGGGCAGCGACGTCCCACACCGCGAAGGAGCGACGATCGAGGCAGATGGCGACCTCGGCGGACTCCCCGGGAGCGAGGTGCACCTTCGCGAACCCGGCGAGCTCCTGCAGCGGGCGGTGCACGGTCGACTCCACGTCGCGGACGTAGACCTGCACGACGTCGGAGCCGGTCCGCTCCCCCGTGTTGGTGACCGTGACCCGGACGGTCACGTCGGTGGGCATCGAGCGATCCCCGGACGGCCCGTCACCGGCGACGTTCCCGTCGTGGGCCGGCTGCTCCAGGGCGGCGTCGCTCCACTCGAACGACGTGTAGGACAGCCCGGCGCCGAACGCGAACCGGGCCGGGACCCCGGCGGTGTCGTGGAAGCGGTACCCGACGTAGAGGCTCTCCCGGTACTCGACCTGGCGGGGCCGACCCGGGAAGTTCCGGTCCGCCGGCAGCTGGGCGACGTGGGCTGGGATGCTCTCGGCGAGGCGGCCGCCGGGCTCTGCGTCGCCGAGGAGCACGTCGACCGCAGCGCCGGCGCCGGCCTGGCCGCCGAGCCAGCACTCGAGCACTGCCGACACGCGGTC
>JAFDWA010000459.1 GCA_018268735.1 Actinomycetota bacterium
TCCGCCTGCCGCCGAAGGCCGACTTCGAGGTGATCCGCGAGAACACCGAGGGGACCTATGCGGGGGAGGGCGGCTTCCTCCGCAGGGGGACGCCGAACGAGATCGCCACGCAGGGGTCGGTCAACACCCGCCTCGGCGTCGAGCGCTGCATCCGCTATGCGTTCGACCGCGCCGCAGCGTCGGAGCGCCGGCACCTGACGTTGGTGCACAAGAAGAACGTCCTGACCTTCGCGGGGGACCTCTGGCAGCGCACCTTCGACGAGGTCGCCGAGCAGTACCCGCAGGTCGCCACGGGCTACGACCACGTCGACGCGGCGTGCATCCACTTCGTCGAGCGGCCGGAGCGCTACGACGTGATCGTCACCGACAACCTGTTCGGCGACATCCTCACCGACCTCGGTGGCGCGGTGGCCGGCGGCGTCGGCTTCGCTGCATCGGCCAACCTCAACCCGGCGCGCACCGGACCGTCGATGTTCGAGCCGGTGCACGGCACCGCACCCGACATCGCCGGGCAGAACAAGGCCAACCCGATCGCGGCGATCATCTCGCTGCAGCTCATGTTGGACTTCCTGGGCGAGGCCGGTGCCGCGTCGAAGGTCGCCGAGGCGTGTGCCGATCCGGAGCGGTACACCGGTTCGACCACCGAGGTCGGCGACGCGGTCGCCGCCGCCGTCAAGAGCTGAGAACAGGGGTCGGAATCGACACATCGTGTCGATTCCGACCCCCAGAATCGGAACGCAACGAAGGAACACCACCATGCCCATCACCCCGACGAACAGCATCTGGATGAACGGCGAGCTCGTCCCGTGGGACGAGGCCCGAGTCCACGTCCTCACCCACTCGCTGCACTACGGCATGGGGGTGTTCGAGGGCATCCGCGCCTACGAGACCCCGAGCGGCCCCGGGGTGTTCCGCCTCACCGACCACATCGAACGGCTGCACCGGTCCGCGGTCATCATGGGCATGCCGATGCCCTACACCGTCGACGAGCTGGTCGAGGCGACGAAGGCCGTCGTCGCGGATTCGGGCCTGCCGTCGTGCTACATCCGGCCGATCGCCTACTACGGCTACGGCGAGATGGGGCTCAACACCCAGCCCTGCAGCGTCGACGTCGCGATCGCCTGCTGGCCCTGGGGTGCGTACCTCGGCGACGACGCCGTGACGAAGGGGGTGCGGATGAAGATCAGCACCTGGCTGCGCCACGACCACAACGCCATGCCGCCCGCCGCGAAGACGACCGGCAACTACGTCAACAGCTCGCTCGCGAAGGTCGAGGCGCTCAACGCGGGCTACGACGAGGCGATCATGTTGAACCCGGCAGGACTGGTCTCCGAGTGCACCGGTGAGAACATCTTCGTGGTCCGACACGGACGGCTCGTCACCCCGCCGTTGTCGGCAGGAGCGCTCGAGGGCATCACCCAGTCGACGGTCGCCGCGATCGCGGCCGACTTCGGCATCGAGGTCGTCGAAGGCGACCTGACGCGCTCGGACCTGTACATCGCCGAGGAGATGTTCGTGTGCGGCACCGCTGCGGAGGTCTCCGCGGTCAACTCGGTCGACGACCGTCCCCTCCGCTGCCCCGGGCCGATCACGACGTCGATCGCCGCGGAGTACGCCAAGGTCGTCCGGGGTCAGGTCGACCGGTACAAGGACTGGGTGGAGCTCGTGCCATGAGGTGCCCCGGGGTGCAGCGATGAGCGCGGCAGCCGGTCTGCCCGACGTGGGTGGCGGCGGCAGCCTCCCGCAGGCGGTCGACGTCTTCGACACGACGCTGCGCGACGGCGCCCAGTTCGAGGGCATCTCGCTCACCGTCGAGGACAAGCTCCGCGTCGCGGAGCAGCTCGACTGGTTGGGGGTCACATGGATCGAAGGTGGCTACCCGCAGGCGAACCCGAAGGACCAGGAGTTCTTCCGTCGCGCTGCGGCCGGCGAGCT
>JAFDWA010000045.1 GCA_018268735.1 Actinomycetota bacterium
CTCGGGCTCGGGAACATCCGGTACCGGGACGTCAACTACCTGGTCGGTGTCGCCATGCAGGTGTGGTTCTACGCGACACCCATCGTCTATGCGATCGAGTCGATCCCTGCCACCTACCAGAAGGTGATCTCGGCCAACCCGATGACCTCCTACGTGTACGCGATGCGTCAGGTCGTCTACTCCCAGGCTCTGCCGAGCATGCGCAACTGCCTGATGATCGGGGTGTCGGCGAGCTTGAGCCTCGTCGTGGGCTGGTGGCTGTTCAGCCGGTACGCACCGCGCGTGATCGAGGAGCTCTGAGATGGCTGCCATCCGGGTCGAGGGCGTCTCCAAGAAGTTCCGGCTGCAGACCGACAAGGCCCACTCGGTCAAGGAGCTCGTGACGCGACGCGATCGCAGTGCCGGGTTCGACGAGTTCTGGGCGCTGCGCGATGTCTCGCTCGAGATCGAGCAGGGGAGCATGTACGCGCTCGTCGGGCACAACGGCTGTGGCAAGTCCACGCTGCTGCGCTGCATCGCGGGCATCTATCGCCCGACGGAAGGCAGGGTCACCGTCGAAGGCCGGATCTCGACGCTCCTGGAGCTCGGTGCCGGCTTCCACCCCGATCTGACCGGCCGGGAGAACGTGTACATGAACGCGACGATCCTCGGCATGACGCGCAAGGAGATCGACGCGGCGTTCGACGAGATCGTCGACTTCGCCGGCGTCTCTGAGTTCATCGACTCCCCGGTCAAGATCTACTCGTCAGGGATGTACATCCGTCTGGGGTTCTCCGTGGCTGTGCACGTGCGACCGGAGATCCTGATCATCGACGAGGTCATCGCCGTCGGCGACGAGGAGTTCCAGCGCAAGTGCTTCGACCACATGTACACCCTGCGAAAGCAGGGGGTGACGGTGGTCGTGGTCACCCACGGCATGGCGACAGTCCAGACGATGTGCGACCAGGCGTTGTGGCTGGAGCGTGGCGTACCGCAGATGGAGGGTCCGGCACCGAAGGTCGCCCAGGCCTACATCCGGTCGGTGAACCAGGCGGAGGCCGACCATCCGACCCAGACCGTCGACAGCCCTGACCGCGAGGAGCCTGTGGACGTCGGCATCGCTCCGGAAGGCGATCACTGGGGATCAGGGGAGCTGCGGATCACCGCAGTGGAGTTCCTGGGTTCGACAGGCGAGCCGGTGGAGGTCGTCCCCGTCGGCGCTCCCATGCGGATCCGGATCAGCTATGAGAGCACCGAGGCGATCCACAACCCGACGTTCGGGCTCGCGGTGCACTCCGAGAGCGGCGTGCACGTCACCGGCACGAACACGCGCCTGAGCAAGCTGCTGACCGGGACCGTCGAGGGCGTCGGGTCCGTCGAGTACCGGACGGATCACCTCCCGCTGCTACCGGGCACCTACATGGTGAGCGTCGCAGTCGAGGACCAGCACTCCCAGCACACCTATGACCGCTACGACCTCGGTTGGCGCCTTCGGGTTCGTCAGGACAGCGACCTCGTGATGCACGGCCTGGTGGACATCGGCGGCGAGTGGCAGGTTCGGAGCCGAAGCTGAACCCGATCCTCGACGGGGCCGTCGGGAGGGCGCTCGGGCGGTCCAGGCACTGGGCCGAGGAACGAGCCTGGCGCACCCGGCGCGGATCTCGGTGGCTGCTTCGCCGGGACCTGCAGATCCTCGACCGGTTCCGGGCGTCGGACCGCGGTGGAGAGTTCGCGGCCGTGGAACGATCCGTGCACTCCCAGAACGGAGAGGACGGCATCCTGTCCCACCTGTTCTCGCTGCTGGGGGTGAGGACCGGCGTCTTCGTCGAGATCGGTGCTGCTGACGGGGAGCAGAACTGCACCCGTGCGCTCGCCGAGGCGGGCTGGAGCGGCTTCTGGATCGAAGGCGACTCGGAGCTCGTCGCCCACGCCCGCGGCCTGGGTCTGGACGAGCGCGTCCGCGTCGAGCAGCTGATGGTGACGCCCTCGACGGTCGTCGCCGCTCTGAAGGGGATGGGCGTGCCGCGTCGATTCGACCTGCTCAGCCTCGACATCGACAGCTGCGACTTCTGGGTGATGCGTGAAGTCCTGCGAGAGCTCTCCCCGACGGTGATCGTGGTCGAGATCAACGGTGAGCATCCGTGGCCGTGGGTGCTGCCGCTGCGACGCGGCACGGGGCCCTCCGCCCGCGGCTGGGACGGATCGTGGAACTACGGCGCGAGCCTCGGCGCGTACGACGGGTTGCTGTCTGGTGCCGGGTACTCCCTGGTCGGCTGCGACCTGCAGGGGGTCAACGCCTTCTTCGTGAGCTCAGCGTCGCTGGTCGACGGGATGCACACCGGGCCGTGGCGGTCCTTCTACCGACCGCCTTCGCACCGGCCGGGAACGCTCGGCCACCCTCGTCGCAGTCCTGTGGCACCGACCGTCGGCGACGCCGGCGAGGTCGTGGGTGGCGCCGCCGAGCTCGATCGCGTTCGGTTCGCTGCGGTGGAGGTCATCGGTCCTGCCAGACGGCGCCCGGGTGAGCCGGTGCTCCTGCTCCTCGATGTCGACAACGGAACCCGATCGACGCTGGCGAGCGCCGGCGACCACCCGCATCGGCTGACCTATCGGATCTTCGACATCGTGGACGGGTCCGAAGTCGGTGAGCGGGAACCGCACCGGTCCCGGCTCGCGTCGGCCGTTCCACCCGGATCGACTCGGGTGAGCGGTCTCGAGGTGATCGCCCCGGCCCACAGCGGGGACTACCTGGTCGTGCCGACCCTCGTGCACGAGGGAGTCGGCTGGCGTGATCCCGATCCCTCAGAGGGGATCCTCCTGACGGTGTCCGACCAGGGGTCGAACCCTGCCGGCGAGGGCGGAGACCCACTCCTGGCCGACGGTTAGTATCGGCCGCCGTGACCGACACGACCGATCTCGACCAGGTTCTCGAGGAGGTTCGCGCCGCGGCCGAGGCTGCACGAGCCAGCGGGGTGTACCCCGAGGGCTTGGAGGAGGCGCTGCAGAGCGACTTCGCCCGTCAGCTCCGGCGCCCGGATCCACGGGAGCGGATCCTGCACCTCCGTCACGAGCTCGACCGCCTGAACGCCGCCGACCACTTCCGGCGCGCCTCGGCCCCGACGACCTCCTCGGTGCCCGGAGGGAGCGCGGCCCACAAGGCGGTCGCCAAGGTGGTCGGGCGTCAGATCGAGGGCCTCTCGGATCGGATGCAGGAGTTCTCCCAGGACCTCCTGCCGGTCATCAGCCACGTGGTCGACGGCCTCCAGGACCCGCGGTCGCACATCCACGACGACATCGTGCACGAGCTCGACTCGATGCAGGACCGCGTCGCCGGGCTCCAGTCGACGCTGGATCGCCTCGGTGTCACGTTCAGCGAGACCGCGTCGGTGATGGCTCGGATGCTCGACCACCTCAACGAGCTCGATGGCATCGGCGCCCGACTCGATCGGCTCGAGGAGGCGGAACGTCGAAGGGGGTTCGACCCGTTCTTCGACTACGGCGCCTTCGAGGACGTCGCCCGAGGATCGTCCGAGGGGATCGCCTTGGAGTACGGCGACCTCGCGGATCGACTTGCCGCGTCACCCGGCCCGGTCCTCGACATCGGTGCTGGACGCGGCGAGTTCCTCCAGCTCATGGCCGACCGGGGCACCACGTGCTGGGGCATCGAGATCGATGAGCAGCTGGTTCGCGCCGGTCGCGAGGCCGGTCTGGACGTTCGCCTCGGCGACGGGGTCGAGGCGCTCCGCGAGGCGTCCTTCGGATCCCTCGGAGCGATCGTCCTCCTGCATGTGATCGAGCACCTGACCGTGAACGAGCTCATGGAGCTGGTGCAGCTCTCACGGGATCGACTCGCTCCAGGCGGGTTCCTGGTCATGGAGACCCCGAACCCGCAGTCGCTGTACGTGTTTGCACGAGCGTTCTGGCTGGATCCCACCCACAGCAAGCCGGTGCACCCCGTGTACCTCGAGTTCATGCTGCGCCAGGCAGGCTACGACCACGTCGAGTACGACTGGACCGCGGCTCCGGACGAGTCCGAGCAGCTGATCCTCCCCGACGACGACTCACCGCTCGCAGCGGTGGTGGCCGAGAACGCTCGTCGCGTCAACGCGCTGGTGTTCGGCGCTCAGAACTACCGCGTCGTCGCCATCCGCTGATGCGGATCAGCCAGCTGCTCGTCGGCGCAGGGCCAGGTGACGCCGTCACCGGAGCGGCGCTACGACTCAGGGATGCACTGCGCCGCATCGCGTCGTCGAGCATCTACGCGGTCCACATCCACCCTGCGTTGCGATCCGACGTCGTCGATCTGCATCGCTTCCCCCTGGACGGATCGCCGGAGGACGTCGTCATCGTCCATGTGAGCATCGGCGAACCGGGGTTCGTCGACTTCGTGGCGAACTGCCCCGAACGCGTCGTGCTCTGCTACCACAACATCACGCCGGCTCGCTTCTTCGAGCCGACGGAGCCGGCGTTCGCCGCCCGGGTTCGGGCGGGGCGGTGGGAGCTGCGAACCCTCGCCGCCGTCGCCGACGGCGCGATCGCAGATTCGCGCTTCAACGCGTCCGATCTCGAAGCCATAGGGATGTCGGGGGTCGAGGTCGCTGCCCCACCGCTCGACCTCGACCGCCTCCTCGGGACCGAACCGGATGCCGCGACCGTGGCGGAGCTCGAGGGGTGCTCCGGGCCGGTGGTCCTGTGGGTGGGCCAGGTGCTCCCGCACAAGCGACCTGACCTGGCAGTCGATGCACTGCACCTGCTGAACGTCAACCACCAACCTGATGCGCGCCTCTACCTCGCCGGGCGCTACACGAGCCCGGTCTGGTCCAGTGCGTTGGTCCGTCACGTCGAGAGCCTGAAGCTTCCGAACGCCCGCGTGCTCGGATCGGTGAGCGATTCGCAGCTCGCAGCGCTGTACCGCGGAGCGGACGCCCTGTTGATCACGAGCGAGCACGAAGGGTTCTGCGTGCCGGTGGTCGAGGCGTTCGCCTTCGGGCTGCCGGTCGTGGCCCGAGCCTACGGTGCGATCGGTGAGACAGCCGCCGGGGCTGCGATGGTGCTGCCACAGGAGGCAGGTGCTCCGGAGCTCTGCGAGGCGCTGGCGCGTGTGCTCACCGACGACGCGGTTCGGGTCGATCTCGTCAGCCGAGGCCACGAGCGGGCAGCCGAACTGACGTCGGAGACGACGCTGGTCGGGTTCCTGCGCTCCCTTGCACGGGTGTTGGAGCCCGACGGGGGGCGGAGCCATCCGTGAAGATCCTCTACTGCGTGCAGCGCTACGGGCCGGAGATCGCTGGTGGCGCAGAGGCGGCGTGTCGGAACCTGGCACGCCGCATGGTCGGGCGGGGCCACGACGTCGAGGTCCTGACCACGAGGGCGTTGACCTACAGCGACTGGGCTGATCACTTCCCCGGTGGCACCTCGGAGCTCGACGGCCTGCTGGTGCACCGAGTCGGTGTGCGCGAGCCACGTTCGGAGCAGAGGTTCCTCCCGTTGCACATGCGGGTGACGACCGGTGCGCCGCCAGCCTCGGCGGTTGCGATGGATTGGCTGCGGGTGCTGGGCCCCGACTCTCCAGCGGTCCTGACATGGCTCGATCGCGAGGCCGGCCGGTTCGACGTCGTCGTCTTCTACACCTACCTCTACACGCCCGCTGGGTTGGGGCTGAGGGTGGCGAGCGCCCACACGCCGACCGTGCTGCACCCGGCAGCCCACGACGAACCGGCCTGGTGGCTCGACGTGTACCGGCCGATGCTCGACGCGGCCGACGGCTTCTCCTTCCAGACACCGGAAGAAGCGGACCTCGTCGCGGCTCGCGGTCACCGGCCCCGTGTCGACGAGCTGGTCGGCATGGGTGTCGACACGGAGGTCGTCGGCGACGGCGACAGGTTCCGATCACGGATCGGTCTCGGAGCGGAGCCCATCGTCTTGTACCTGGGACGGATCGATCCAGGCAAGGGCCCCGACGAGCTGTACCGCTACATGGCCACGCTCCGCGACCGGGGGCGAACCGACGCGACACTGGTCGTGGTCGGCGAGCCGGTCGTCGAACTGCCCGAACACCCCGGTGTGCGCTACACCGGCTTCGTCGACGAGCAGACCAAGCACGACGCGCTCGCTGCCGCGACGGTGTTCGCCCAACCGTCCTACTTCGAGAGCTTCTCCCTGTCGTTGTGCGAGGCCTGGGTCCAGCGTCGTCCGGCGTTGGTGCAGCGACGCTGTGCGGTCCTCGCCGGTCAGGCTCGACGCAGCAGAGGCGCCCTGCCATACGGGAGCCTGGCGGAGTTCGACGCCGGGCTCGCCCGCCTCCTGCGAGATCCGCACCTTCGGGCGGCGATGGGCGACGCGGGTCACGACTACGTCACGTCGAACTACTCCTGGGGGGTCGTGCTCGACCGCTACGAGCGACTGCTCGAACGCGTCGTCGCCGAGCGGAGTGCAGCATCGGAACGCAGCCTGAGCTCGTCGTCGTGAGGCTGCTCTACTGCGTCCAGCGCTACGGGCCGGAGGTCGGCGGCGGGGCCGAGGCCGCGTGCCGCATGTTCGCCGAGCGCATGGCTGCTCGACGTCACCACGTGGAGGTGGTGACGTCGTGCGCCGTCGACTACCACTCCTGGGCGGATTCCTACGCACCTGGAACCAGCGAGCTCAACGGCGTCGTGGTCCACCGGCTGCCGGTGCGAGCTGAGCGCACCACCGCGCAGTTCGGTCCAGTCTCCAGTCGTGTGCTCGTCCCTCCTCGGGCGGCGTTGGCCGTCGAGCGTGACTGGGTGAGGGTCCAGGGCCCGGACCTGCCCGACCTCGTGCCGTGGATGACCCGGAACGCCGGCCGGTTCGACGTCGCCGCGTTCTACACCTACCTCTATCCGACGACGGCGGTCGGTCTGCCCGCTGCGGCACCTCGCACGGCGACGGTCCTGCACCCGGCCGCTCACGACGAACCGATGCTGGAGCTCGCGGTGTTCGACGAGCTCTTCCGTCGAGCCGACGCGATCTGCCTCCACACACCCGAGGAGATGGACACGATCCGTCGGCGGTTCCGCTTCGAACCGCTGGCATCGGTCGTGGGCCTCGGGATCGACGTGAACCCACCTCCGGGAGACGGGTCCCGGTTCCGGGCCAGGTTCGGCCTCGGTGATGACCCGATCCTGCTGTACAACGGTCGGATCGAGCCAGGCAAGGCCACCGACGAGCTGGTCCGGTACTTCGTCCGCTTCCGTCAGAGCTGGCCGGGTCCGGTCAAGCTGGTGCTCGTCGGTCCGCCCGTCGTGCCGGTCGACGAGCATCCCGACGTGGTGGTCACGGGATTCGTGGACGAGCAGACCCGGCTGGATGCCTACGCGTCCGCGCTCGCCTTCGTGATGCCGTCGTACTTCGAGAGCTTCTCGATCGCGCTGTGCGACGCCTGGGCGATCCGGTGTCCGGCGCTCGTCAACGCCCACTGCGCGGTGCTGGCCGGCCAGGCGCGTCGCTCAGGTGCCGGAATCGCCTACCGGAACGCAGCCGAGTTCGACGCGGCGCTGGGACGGCTGCTCGTCGACCGTGAGATGCGGGTGCGCATGGGGGAGCGAGGTCGGGACTACGTGCTCGCGACGTCGACGTGGGGGCAGGTCGAGGAGCGCTACGAGCACCTGCTCCACCGGGCGATCGAGCACCGACGACGGGGCCGTCATCGCTGATGGACGAAGCGACCGATCCCGAGGTGCCGGCCTCCCGACCGCCGTCGGGTCCTTCGGCCCGGTCGCCGTGGTGGACTGCGATGTCTCGATTGGGGCTCGTCGCGGGAGTCATCGCACTGCCGATCGTGGCGGTGTGGTCGGTGGCAGCGGTGGCCGGACATCTGGTCTCGACGACCACGCCGCATCCGACCGTCGTCGTCGGCGGCGTCGTCGTGGTCGTGGTCGCGGTGGTCGCCGCGATCGTCGTGCCGAACCGTGCTGCGCTCCGACGGCTCCTGCGGTCCATCGAGGTCCCCGAGGCCGTCCCCGACGGACCGACGGAGGGTCGTCCGCGGTGGTTCCGACGTCTGAGGCGGCCCGGGCGCGACGATGCCGGCTGGGTGGCGCTCGCGTTCGCCGAGGTCGCGACGTATGCCGCGGTCATCCTCGCGGCGTTCTGGCCGCCCGATCGTTGGAGCACGGTGCTCCGCGCGTTCCCCGGCGACGGCCAGGGCTGGGCGTGGCTGGGATGGCGTGTGAGCCGGGAGATGGCGTCGGGCCACATCTTCCCGACACGGCTCGTGGACGCCATGCACCCGTACGACATCAACCTGCTCGGTGGGGACGGATACCTGACGGCGTGGATCTCCGGCGTCGTCAACCTGTTCGCCGAGCCCGTGCTCGCCTACAACCTGACCCAGGTGGTCGCCGTCGTGCTCGCCGCCGCGTGCGGTCGGGTGCTGGCCCGGACCTGCACGTCGGACCGCGTCGCGATCGTGCTGTCGACCCTGGCGTTCGCCACAGCGCCGGTCGTCATGGTGCGGTTCGCAGGGCACCAGAACCTGATCTTCGTCTTCCCGGCGGCACTGGTGATGGCGGAGGTGGTCCGGATGGCCCGGTCCGACCTCGCGGAGGTTCGTTGGGTCCGCCTGTCCACAGCTCTGGCCCTCGCCTACCTCTCATCGATCTACTACCTGCTCTTCGGGCTCCTGGTCCTGGCGATCGCCGTGCTGTGGTGCCTGATCCGACGCCGGTGGTCGCGGGAGTGCCTACTGGGTCTGGCAAAGGTCGTCGCTGCCGCCGCAATCACCCTGGTGTGCATGTCCCCGTTCCTCGTCGCCCGGTTCGGACGCGACGCGGACGAGCGTTCCGCCGGCGCTCCCGTCGAGTCGACCGATACGCGTCGGACGCTTCCGTACTCGGCGGACCTGTACTCCTCGGTCAGCCCCGAGCCCGACTCGCACGATCCGCTCCTGCGCTACGCCGACACGGAGAGGGACATGGAGACGGCGACCTACCCCGGCATGCTGCTGCTCGCCGGTCTCGGGGGGATCGCCTTGGTCCGCACCCGCCTGCGCTCCACGATCCTGACCGCAGGTGCAGCGCTGTGGGTGCTGGCACTGGGACCGACCCTCGTCGTGCTCCGCCTCGTCGGGGGCGTGTGGACCAAGGTGCCGGTCCTCGGCGACGGATTCGCCTGGCTGCCGTACACGTTGATGCTGAGGGTGCCGGGACTGACCTCGCTGCGGACCCCCGTGCGGGCGGTCTTCTGGATGGTGCCGCTCGGAGCCGCTGCATTGGCCATCCTGGGCGGATCTCTGATGAGCGGCCGGTCCCGGCTGGTTCGCGTCGGGGCGTTGGTCGTCGGGGTCCTGATCGTCGTCGGCGACCTCC
>JAFDWA010000460.1 GCA_018268735.1 Actinomycetota bacterium
ACGTCGACGTGCTCCACCGAGGACGCGAGACGGCGTTCGTCGGATTCGGCGAGCGACAGCAGGTCGAGTGTGAGTCGCTCCAGCCGGTCGTGGTCCACGAGTGCATCCTCGATCGCGGCGACGAGCTCGTCGCGTGATCCGGGATGCAGCGCGGCGACCTCGAGGGTCGTGCGCGCCGAGGCCAACGGGCTGCGCAGCTCATGTGAGGCATCCGCGACGAAGCGCTGCTGGCGCTCCGACGATGCTTCCAGACGTGCGAGCATCCCGTTCATGGTGACCGCGAGCTCAGCGATCTCGTCGCCGGTCGTGGGCTCCGGCACCCGCCGTGACAGGCCGCGACCGGTGATGTCGGCGACCTCGTCGGTGATCGAGGCGACGGGCCGCAGCGCCCGACCGACCAGGAACCAGGTCGTGGTCCCGACCAGGGCGACGAGCAGCGGCAGACCGATCATGAGCGCCCGGCGCAACGTCGCGACGGTCTCGTCGGTCGCCTCCAACGACGTCGCGGCGAGCGCCGTCGCGTGCGGGCTCTTCTCTCCGGTGACCGCGACGACGACGTAGCGCTGCTTGTCGTCGAGCGCTCCGATCCTCCCGACGTGCGACGCGGACTCACCGGGTTCGGGTCGCAGTCCGCTGATCGCTGCGTCGCCGTCGATGTTCCCCGTGCCTGCGATCACCCGGTCCTTCGCGTCGATGACCTGCGTCGCGGCGTTCTCCTCCCCGGGGAAGGACAGCTTCGCCGGCAGGTCGCCGGCAGTTGCGAGGGCGAGCACGTCCCGCGCCCGGAGCTCAGCGGCGTTGCGGTCCGAGTCGACGAGGTGGTCCCCGACGATGCGGATCAGCGTGACGCCGTCGAGGAGGGCCGCGACGAACATCACGACTGCGGCGACGACCGCCGCCCGGGTCCGGACGCTGATCTGCAGCCGCAGTGGGGTCATCGCTCGCCCAGCCGGTAGCCGGCACCGCGAACGGTGTGGATGGTGTTGGTGTCGAACGGTGCGTCGATCTTGCGGCGCAGCGCGCTGATGTGGACCTCGACGACGTTGAGGTCGCCGTCGAAGTGCGCGTCCCAGACGTTCGCCACGACGTCGGACTTCGTCACGACCTCGCCGCGGTGGCGCATCAGGTACTCGAGGACTGCGAACTCCCGGCTCGTGAGCGTGACCTCCTGGCCGCCGCGACGACACGTGCGGGCGACCGGGTCGATCACCAGATCGTCCACCTCCAGGCGCACCGGACGTTCCGGCGCTCCACGTCGGATGAGTGCTCGCAGGTGCGCCAGCAGGACGAGGAACGAGAACGGCTTGGACAGGTAGTCGTCTGCTCCGAGATCCAGCGCCTCGGCTTCGTCCCACTCGCCGTCCTTGGCGGTGAGCATCAGGATCGGCGTCCAGTTACCGGCGTCGCGGAGCTGCCGGCAGACCTGGTAGCCGTTGATCCCCGGCAGCATGATGTCGAGGACGATCGCGTCGTAGGGGTGCTCCGTCGCCATCCACAGGCCGTCGTCGCCGTTGTCGGCGGTGTCGACGGCGAAGCCCTCGGCGACGAGTCCCCGCTTCAACGCTGCGGCCAGTCGTGGCTCGTCGTCGACGACCAGGATCCTCATGTCGATGGTGACTGTAGGTGGGGGTGCATCCGTGGAAGGTCCGTCACCGAGCCTGAAGCTCCGCTGAAGACGTCTCGTGGGAGCTTCAGCGTGGCTACAGCTGCACCGTCGCATGCTCCTGGCACACCTGGAGGTACCCGGTGTGAGACGAAGAAGGAGCCATCGAGAGATGACACCCCCCAGCAGGACGAAGCGGTTCGTGTACGGAACGATCGGAGGGCTCGGCCTGTTCGCCGGCGCCGCCGGAATCGCTGCGGCAGCAACCCGCCAGCCCACGCCGACCACGCCCCCGACCGCCAACGCCGAGGCCGATGGCCAGAATGGAACC
>JAFDWA010000461.1 GCA_018268735.1 Actinomycetota bacterium
ACCGACGAACATGCCGGCGACGCTCGGTGCGACCAGCAGTCCAAGCAGGATCGGCTCGGCCGTCAGTCCCCAGCCGCCGTGCTCGGACGGGAGCGCCACCGACCGCCAGGTCGACCTCACCGTCGTTGGTGTGGATGTCGTCGATGAGGCAGTCGGTTCCGATCCGACCGTCGTGGAGCTCATGCCGATCCTCCTCGCTGCTAGGGGACCTCGTCGCCGCCGGCACCTCGGGGCATGTCAAATTCGTCGAGGTTTTTTCGTCGATTGGTAGAATAATTGCTCGGCGGCTGTCGAGGGAAGTGCCGTTGGTCCCGAAGGTCATCCGGTCCGGCCCGGGGGTGCCATGATGACCCGCGGACGCAACCGATCGGGTCGACACATGGACTCACGAGAAGCCACGGTCGCAGCGGGCCGACCGCGACCGCGACACAGGCGGACGCCGGAGGTCCTCGGCGTGATGCTGGATCTCCGCGCGGCGCTCTGGGCACTTGCCGCCGTGGTCGTCGTCCTCATCGGGGTGTACTTCGGTAGCAGTGGACTGCAGTGGTTCGACGCCGCGCTGGCCGGCTACCTGATCGGCGTCCTGCTCAGCGTGTTCGCCACCGTGTACCGCTACCTCGTGTGGATCCAGCGACCGTCGACGGCCCGCCTCAACCAGCGTGGGTGGGAGTCGTTCCGAACCTCCGGGCGCGTCGGCCGCAACGCCGTCGGACTGGTGGGCCTCGTCGGGACCAACCTGCTCGCCCAAGGGTTCATCCGGCGGCGTTCGACCACGCGGTGGGCTGCACACCAACTCGTGTTCTGGGGGTGCATCCTCGCGGCGGCCATCACGTTCCCGTTGACCTTCGGCTGGCTCCACTTCGAGTCGGTCGGCCAGGACGGCAGCGAGTACAAGGCGTACCTGTTCGGCGTCGGCACCACCTCGTTCCAGGCCGAGAGCGTCGTCGGTTTCCTGACGTTCCACATGTTGAACATCGCGGCCTTCCTCGTCATCGCCGGCGTGCTCGTGTTCCTGCACCGACGACTGCGCGATCCCGGAGCGCTGGCGGTCGAGCGCGAGGGCGACTTCCTGGTCCTAGCGGGGCTCTTCGCGGTGTCGGTCACCGGGTTGTTCCTCACGGCGTCGAGCCTGTGGCTGCAGGGGCGGTACTACAGCTTCCTCAACAACCTGCACGCGCTCACGGTGATCCTCGGGCTGTTGTACATCCCGTTCGGAAAGCTGTTCCACATCTTCCAACGACCGGCGAACCTCGGAATCCACCTCTACCGCGACGTCGGACGCTCCGGTCCGCAGCAGGCTTGTCGACGTTGCGGCGAGCCGTACGCGTCGCAGATGCAGGTCACCGACATCAAGGAGGTGCTGCCGATGGTCGGCTTCGACTACTCCTCGGAACACGGGCACTGGCAGGAGACCTGTCCGGCGTGTCGTCGCGCCGGTGTGACGATCGCACAGACCGCACGAGTCGGAGGATTCGGCTGATGGCGCAGCTCCCGGTCACCGAGGCCGAGCTCATCGAACGGTACGGCCCCCACCTGAACCGCGAGCCTCCCGGCGGATGGAACGCCGGCCTCGACGTCGAGCGCGAGGTCGAGACGCACTGCTGCTTCTGCGGGCAGCAGTGCGGGATCAAGCTCAAGGTCGCCGACAACCGCGTCGTCGGCTTCGAGCCCTGGTACGACTTCCCGTTCAACCAGGGCAAGCTCTGCCCCAAGGGCGTCAAGCGCTACCTGCAGGGCGCCCATCCGGATCGCCTCCTCGATCCGCTGGTGCGGGACCCATCGGCGGAGGCCGGATTCCGACCAGTCGGCTGGGACGCTGCGCTCGACCGGGTCGTCGCCGAGATCCGCCGCATCCAGGACACCTACGGTCGGGACTCGTTCGCCTTGCTGTCGGGCGTGTCGCTGACCAACGAGAAGTCCTACCTGATC
>JAFDWA010000462.1 GCA_018268735.1 Actinomycetota bacterium
TGAGGACGAGGATGCCGAGGACCAGGAGCCCCGCGAGCATCGCCGAACGCCGGAACAGCCGGTCGGTCCCACCGCCGGCACCGCCGACGGTGAGGTCGGGCGGACCGATCGACTCCTGGAGATCAGGTCGTGCGTCGAGTGCCATGCGGTGGATCCAAGCGAGGTGAACAGGGGGTGTTCCTCGGACATCGGGTCGGACTCATGCGCCGATCCGGTCGACCTGCTCGTGGGCCTTCTGCTGCAGCGCGGCAGGCAGGGCCACGTAGCCGAGCTTCGACGCCTGTGCCTGGCCCGTCGTGAGGAGGTACCTCAGGAACGTCCGCAGCGTCGAGGCCTTGCCGGCGTCGGCCTGTGACCGCAGCACGAGCAGGTAGGTGGGGGCGGTGATCGGGTAGGTCCCCCTGCCTGCAGCGTTCAACGGGTCGTAGGTGAGGTTCGCAGCCACCTCGGCGTGCTCGACGGCCGAGGCCGTCCCCGCAGCGGTCGGTGCGACGAACTGGCCCTCGCGGTTCTCGACCTCAGCGAACGAGAGCCCGGCCTTCACCGCATCGGCGAGGTCGACGTAGCCGATGGCTCCGGCGGTCTTGCCGATGACGGCAGCGACACCGGAGTTCTTCTCGGCGCCCTGGGTGGATGCCGGCCAGTTCACGGTGTCACCAGAGCCGAGCTTCCACGTCGACGGCGCGGCCGCGCTCAGGTACTTCGTGAAGTTGCTCGTGGTGCCTGACCCGTCCGAGCGGTGCACGACGGTGATCGAGGTCGGCGGCAGCTCGATGCCGGGGTTGTCGGCCTGGATCGCCGGGTCGTCCCACCTCGTGACCGCGCCCTGGAAGACCTTGGCGATCGTGTCGGGAGCGATCCGGAGCTCGGACACGCCCTGGAGATTGTAGCTGATCGTGATCGGCGCAGCGACGGTCGGGAAGAACAGCAAGGTCGAGGGCCAGGTCTCCTCGGGCTTCGGGAGCGAGTCGCTGCCCGCGATGTCGAGCGTGCCCGATGCCAGCTGCTTCCGGCCGTCGGAGGATCCGCTCTTCGCGTAGGTCACGAGCTCACGGCCGGCGAGGCCGTTGAAGTCGGTGTTGACCGCCTGGTAGAAGGCATCGGGGAAGCTCGCACCCCCACCGGACACCTTCGTCGACAGCGCCGCGATCTCGGCGCTGGTCGGGGCGACGACGCCCGTCGGCGCCGTGGTCCTGACCTCCTCGGACGTGGACGTCGACCCCTCCGTGCCGCCGCATGCGGTGGACACCAGCCCCACAGCGACGAGCAACGCCATCGACCAGGCCGTCGGGCCCTTTCGCAACATGCAACCGCCTCCTCGGGGAGCTCCGACACGGGTGGCCTCGTCACCACCTGGCGGCACCGTAGGAGCCGCCGGTGACGCCCGGACAGAAGCGAGGTGAACGGCAGGTGAACCACCGCTGAAGGTTGGACGCGGGCCGGTGGCGGACGGGTCCCGATGCCGTCGCACGGCGACCCGCACCCACGGCCATCAGCCGGAGCGCAGTTCAACCCGCTGCATCGACGGCGTCCCGGAAGCGGTCGAGCAACCCGCGGTCGCTCGACCACGTCAGCACCTCGTCGAGGGCGTCGACGGGAACCCACCGGATCGCGTCGATCTCGGCTCCGGCGACGAACCCGTCATCTGCGACGACGGTCATCGCCCACCAGCGAACCCGCTTGTCCTCACCACGCGGGGTGTCGTAGCGGACCTCGCCGAGCCGCTCCCCCAGCTCGCAGCGCAGGCCCGTCTCCTCGTGCACCTCGCGGAGTGCTGCATCGCGGTGGCGTTCACCGTCGTCGAGCTTCCCCTTGGGCAGGGACCAGTCGTCGTGCGGCGGCGGACGGTGGACGACCGCGACCTCGGCACCCTCCGGGCCATGGCGCCAGACCACGCCTCCGGCCGCCCGGACGAC
>JAFDWA010000463.1 GCA_018268735.1 Actinomycetota bacterium
AACCGCTGACCACGCTGGGCCGGGTTCACCGCCGGGTTGCACGTACACCCACGCGGCCTCAACGATCCGGTCGCGGGTGACATCAACACCAGTGGTTTCCGTGTCGATAGCGATGAACGGGCCGTCGTGCCAGGCGGTCACGCCGCCGCCTCGAGCGTGTCGATCAGGCGAGCTGCTTCGGTCTTCGACACTTCGGTCAGTGACGTGATCTCACGGCCGAGATGGTTCGACGCCCACTCGTGACGGTCACCGGATGCGATGCCGACCTCGCGGAGCAACGCGTGAAGCTTCCGATTCTGCGGCTGAGTCATCGCCACGAACCCGGAGTCGTCGGCGGCGACGTCGATGATCTCGCCGGTGTCGGCGTCGACCGGTGGCGGTTCCGGAAGCGGCTCATCGGCCGGGCTCGGATCGACCAGCTCAGCGGGCTCCGGCTCCGGGTCCTCATCGACGATGTCGGAATCGATCCACTCCGGGCGGGGTTCCGCCGCGATATCCGCCGCGATCCGATCCCCGGCCGAGATGTTGTGCACCGACTCGTCCTGAGCGATTACCTGCGCCTGCTCCGCCGACAACGGCAGGAACGGTGCCATCCGCCGGATCACCGTCTTGCGGGCCATGGCCGCGTAGTCAGTGATCCACGGACCGAATCCCTTCGCTGCCGAATCGGACCGGGCCATCGCTTCGTCGATATCGGACCGGGAGAGGACCACGAAGTAGTGGCCGCCGTCGGTGAACTTCGCGAGGCCCCACGCTGCGATGATCTCGCCGCGGTCGCCGGCCATGAACGGCTGATGCTCGAGCTTCTCGTCGAGGCCGTACCGGAACTCGAAGTGGTCGCGGGCCCTGACCTCGCGAGCTTCGATCGAGACCAGCTTGCCGCTGTTGCGAGCCAGTTCGATGATCCCGCGGTAGCCGAGCTGCCACTGGCATTCCTGCGTGCGGGTCTTCCCGTTCCAGCGAGGCACGAAGTACACGTGACCCAATGGGCCGGGCTCCAGACCGGTCTGCGCGGACAGCATCAGGGCGCCGAGCAGCGACGTCGCCGAGCACTCCATCAACTTCGGAGTCGTCTTGATCGTCGTCGTCGCGATCCGTGCCAGACGATCCGCGTCCATGTGCTTGGGGAGCGCCCGGGCGATCTCGGTGCGTTGCAAGTCGATCAGCTGGCCGATCGTCTTCGGTTGCTTCGCCTCAGCGTGCTCAACCGCTTGAGCTTCGCTGCGCTGCGCGAGTTTCCCACGCAGCTCCGTCGTGTCAGTACTCATCGTCATGCCTCCTTCCGCTTCGGGATGTGGATCTTCCGGAACGTGGAGACCGTCTCGAACTCCGCAGCGATCTCCGGGTGCGCTGCCTTGAGCGCCTTCGTGTCGAGTCCCCGACGGGACTGCTCCTTCCACGTGAACACCGGAGTCCCCGCCGGAGTCGCGAGCACCTCCGCCTCTCCGGTGATCGCCTTCAGCCGGTTCTCTGCTTCGGTCTTACGGAACCCGGCGGCCTTCTCGTCAGCGACCGCCGCGGCACGATCAGCGAGGAGCTGTTCAACCTCGACGAGCTCGGCGCCGGCCACCGTGTGGACCAGGTCCGCAGCGACGTCGTACAGGTGTGCGAGGAGGTCGGTGCACGCCTTGGATCCGTCGGGTTGCGGTGGCGTCAAGTTCTCGACCTTCCACCAGAACTCGGCTTCGAGACTGATCAGGTGATCGATCAGGTCCTCGTCGCGTTCGACGGTGCGAACCTCGTGGCGTTGCCCTCCGATGAGGACACCGAACACGCAACGGGCACGTCCGGTGACTGCCAGGTAGTGCTGTCCTTGGAGGACGTAGCTGTCAGGGATCCCGTCGTCAGCCCATTCCGACGCGAGCCACGCCGAGGCGGTCTTGCCTTCGTAGACGGCGTCGAGTGCGGGGATGTC
>JAFDWA010000464.1 GCA_018268735.1 Actinomycetota bacterium
AGCGACGAACGAGCGTGCTCCGTCGAGCGCATCGGGCGCCACGCCCCACTCGTCCTCGCGTCCGAACACCTTGGCGGCCAGGTCAGAAATCGCTTCGGCCGCGAACGCACAGGTGATGGCTGCCTCGGCCTTGCCCCGGCTGCCATAGGAGAGCAGCCCGCGTGACGCCATCACTGCTGCTGCGGCGTGCGCGATGTCATACGCGAGGACCTGGTTGTCGTCGAGCCCGACGGCCGCAAGCGACCCGATGCCGTCGTCGAGCACGCCCTGTGCGAGCTCGAGCGCGTCTGCGGCGGCGGTCAGGTCTGCTGCGGGGATCTCGACGCTCGTCATGGCGACGACGTTACCCATCGGTAACCGGAGGCTTCCAAGTGGTCGGAGGCTTGGGCTGCAGGCTCCCTCCGAGGTGGGTGACGAGCTCGTCGAGCGGCAACGGCGGCGACAGCGCCCAACCCTGCGCCAGGTCGCATCCCATCGACCTGAGCGCGTCGAGGGTGGCGTGGTCCGCCACCCCTTCGGCTGTGACGATGAGCCCGAGGTGGTGACCGAGGTCGATGATCGACCGGACGATCCGGTCGTCGCCCTGGCGCAGGTCCTCGACGAACCGGCGGTCGATCTTCACCTCGTCGACCGGGAGGTCTCGCACCAGCGCCAGCGACGAGGAGCCGCTGCCGAAGTCGTCGATGCTGAAGCGGACGCCGGCGATGTGCAGCCGTTCGAGAGCGTCCTCGCTCTGACGAGGGTCGTCCATGAGCTGGCCTTCGGTGAGCTCCATCCAGAGGCTTCCTGGAGGGAGCTGCGAGGTGGTGAGGGATTCGCACACGGCATCCACCCAGCCGGGATCGACCAGGTTCCGGGTCGAGATGTTGACGCTGGCGGTTCGCAGGCCGTGACCATCGAGCACGCGGAGGGCGTCGAGCGCACGCTCGGTCACGAGCTCGGTGACGGCCCGGATGCCGCCGGAGATCTCCGCGAGCTCGATGAACTCCGCGGGCGCCAGCAGGCCGTGCTGCGGGTGGCGCCAACGGCTGAGCGCCTCGACGCCGACGGCTCCCATCTCCGCGAGCTCGATGCGTGGTTGGAAGAGGATCTCGAGCTCCGACCGGAACCTTCCTCCACGGAGATCGGTGAGGAGACCCAGACGTCGATCCGTCGTTCGCTCCTGCTGTCCGCTGTAGGTGATGTGGTTGCCGCCGGCGGCCTTGGCCTGGTACATCGCCTCGTCTGCTCGTCGCATCAGCGTCACCGGGTCGGTGCCGTGACGTGGGGCGATCGCGACGCCGACGCTGGCGGACACCCGGAGGCGGTAGCCATCGACGTCGATCGGCTCCGCGGCCAGGTCGGCGAGCCGGCGAGCCACATCCTCCGCAGCAGCCGTGGTCACATCGGTCGTGAGGAGCACCGCGAACTCGTCACCACCGATGCGGGCGACCGTGTCGCATGCACGTAGCTGCGATTGCATCCGTGCTGCGACCCCTCTGAGGAGCGAGTCGCCGCAGTCGTGCCCGAGGGTGTCGTTGACGTCCTTGAACTGGTCGAGGTCGATGAGCAGCACCGCGACCTGGGCGCCCGTCCTTTCTGATTCCGCAAGAGCATCTGCGAGCCGTTCGTTCAGCAGCACCCGGTTGGCCAGCCCGGTGAGGTCGTCGTGGGTCGCCTGGTGGCGCAACGCCGCAGCGGTGCGCGTCCGCACGGTCACGTCCTCCATCGAGATGCCGATGCAGTCGTCGGGCATGGGCACAGCCTGGATCGACAGCGTCGCTTGGATGCCGTCGATCTCGACCGACGTGTCGGCGTGGGGTCGCTCCGACGTGACGAGTCCGGCGAGATCGACGAGCAGGTCGTCGGGGACGGCCAGCACATCTGCCAGTCGCGATCCGACAGCGCTCGGTTCGACGTTC
>JAFDWA010000465.1 GCA_018268735.1 Actinomycetota bacterium
ACTCGTCGCCATCACCGAAGTACTCCACGACGTCCTCGGGCCACTGGTTCGCCTCCGCGAGGAGCACCTTGCCGGGGAACCGGGCGTCCACCTCCTTGCGGAGCCGACGCAGGTACTCGTGGGTCTCCGGCAGGTTCTCGCCGTTGGTCCCGTCACGCTCGAACAGGTACGGCACCGCATCGAGGCGGAACCCGTCGAGGCCGAGCCCGAGCCAGTGCGTGACGACGTCGAGCATCGCCGCCTGCACCTCGGGATGGTCGTAGTTCAGGTCGGGCTGGTGGTGGAAGAACCGGTGCCAGTAGTACTGCCCGCGGACCGCGTCCCAGCTCCAGTTCGACGACTCCGTGTCGGTGAAGATGATCCGCGCTTCGGACCACCGCTGGTCGTCGTCGCCCCACACGTACCAGTCCGCCTTGGGGTTCACCCGGTCCCGGCGTGACTCCTGGAACCAGGGGTGCTGGTCCGAGGTGTGGTTCACGACCATGTCCGCGACGACGCGGATGTTGCGGCGGTGCGCCTCCTCGATCAGGTTCGCGGCGTCCTCGGTGGTGCCGAAGTCCGGGTGCACGCTGTAGAAGTCCGAGATGTCGTAGCCGCCGTCCTTGAGCGGTGACGAGTAGAACGGCAGCAGCCAGAGGCAGTCGATGCCGAGCCACTCCAGGTAGTCCAGCTTCTCGACGAGCCCTCGAAGGTCGCCGTTGCCGTCACCGCTGGCGTCGTAGAAGCCGCGGACGAGCACCTCGTAGAAGATCGAGCGACGGAACCAGTTCGGGTCGACGACGGGCAGGGATCCGGTGGAGGGGGGCTGCATCATGTCGCGGCTCAGCGTATCGGCGCGCCTCAGCGGTGGGCGTCGGTCAGGACCTCGTCACCGCCAGCACGTGGCCGGGTCGTTCGGACGGATCCAACAGGACGTAGTTCGAGGACCCGGACCACCGGTAGGTCGAGCCGTCGAGCTCGTCGCGAACCTCGTAGGGCACGCCGTCGGAGAGCCCGAGTGCCGCCAGGTCCAGGTGCACCGTCGCCTCCCGCACCTCGGTGGGGTTCAGGTTCACGACGCAGATGACGGTGTCGGCGTCGCCTCCCGCACCGACACGGTCGGACCCGGCCGGAGCGTGGTGCGAGTAGACGAGCAGGTCGTCGTCGTCGACGTCGTGGAAGCGCAGCGAGTCGATTCGCTGCATCGACGGGTGCTCACGGCGGATCCGGTTGAGCGTCGCCAGCAGCGGCATCAACGAATCGGCACGGTCCCAGTCACGGTGCTTGAGCTCGTACTTCTCGGAGTGCAGGTACTCCTCGTCGGTGTCCGACGCCGGACGGTTCTCGCACAGCTCGTAGCCGGAGTAGATCCCCCAGCTCGGCGACATCGTCGCTGCGAGCAGGGCCCGGAGCCGGAACGCGGCGGGCGGCCCGTCGCGCAGCGGACCGGACAGGATGTCGGGGGTGTTCGGCCAGAAGTTCGGACGGAAGTACCCCGATGCGGGACCGGCGACGAGCTCCTCGCCGTAGGAGCGCAGCTCCCAGGCGGTCGTCCGCCACGTGAAGTACGTGTAGCTCTGGTGGAAGCCGACCTCGGCGAGGGTGTGCATCATCGCCGGCATCGTGAACGCCTCGGCCAGCAGCACGATGTCGGGACGGCGTTCGAGGAGCTGCGGGATGACCCAGGCCCAGAACGCCACCGGCTTGGTGTGCGGGTTGTCCACTCGGAAGATCCGCACACCCCGGTCGGCCCAGAACTCGAACACGCCGAGGCACGCCTCCCACAACGCCACCCGGTCCTCGTCCCGTTCGGGCCAGAAGTCGATCGGGTAGATGTCCTGGTACTTCTTCGGCGGGTTCTCGGCGAAGCGGATGGTCCCGTCGGGGAGCTGATCGAACCATTCGGGGTGGTCGCGTGC
>JAFDWA010000466.1 GCA_018268735.1 Actinomycetota bacterium
GCTGCACTGGTTGGCCCGGATGCTCGAGGCCGGTGAGGATGCCCGCTTCATCGCACGGCGACTCGTCATCTCGGCATCCGAGGACGTCGGGATGGCCGACCCGCTGGCGCTCGTGGTCGCGGATGCAGCGGCTCGCGCGGTCGAGTTCGTCGGGCTCCCCGAGGCGCGGATCAACCTCGCCCAGGCAACGGTCCACCTGTCGCTCGCCCCCAAGTCGAACACCGCCTACGTCGGCCTCGACCGCGCCGCAGCGGACGTGCGGGAGCGCGCGGTGGGCGAGGTGCCGTCGCACCTGCGCGACGCCTCCTACCGGGGTGCCGCGTCGCTCGGTCACGGTCGCGGCTACCGCTACCCCCATGACCACCCGGGCGGATGGGTGTCCCAGCAGTACCTGCCCGACGAGCTGGTCGGCCGTCGGTACTACGAGCCGGGCGTCAACGGTGCCGAGGAGCGGCTCGTGGCACGCTGGCGTGAGCGGCAGAACCAGGATGGTGGCAGATGAGCGCACTCGACGTGGTCGTGATCCTGCTCGGCGTCGTGGCGCTCGGCGCTGTCGTCGCGTTGACCCTCACCACGATGCGGCTGCGGCGGGTCGCCGACGAGGTCGAGGTGTCGCGTCGCGAGCTCGACGCGGCGAGGGAGGCCTTTGCGCTCGACTCGGCCGAGGCGCTGCGCGAGCTCCACGAGACCGTCCGTCGTGCAGGTCGCCAGGTCGACGAGGTCGAAGCGCTCGTGGAGGTCGCGAACGCGATCGGCGAGCGGGTCGATGCCGCGACGGAGGTCACCTACCGGGCGTTGACGTCGCCGGTGATCAAGACCGTCGCGATCGCATCCGGCACGAGGCGTGCGGCCCGGCGGCTCCGCTCCCGTCACGACGAACCCTGACACGACCACGATGCTGGAGCACAATGGTGCGGTGTTCAAGCGGGTGACGTGGTTCGGCATCGGTGCTGCAGCAGGCGCGACCGGTGTGGTGTGGGCGCAGCAGAAGATCCGTCAGCGGATCGACGCGATGGGTCCGGAGCACCTCGTGGTGGCCGCTGGCACCCAGGCGCGGAAGGTCTCCCGCCAGGTCGGGCGCACGGTGTCGGGCGCAGTCGCCGAGGGGCGTTCGGCCATGCGTGAGCGAGAGGACGACCTGGTCGCGAGGCGGGACGGACGACGGCGTGGCTCGCGACCCGAGCCCGGATGGCCGACCGCATCGCCGCCGCCGCATCGGACCCGGCCCGCCCGCTGGTAGGGGCTCGGAAGTCCGGCCGTCGCCGGTACGATGCCCGACGATGAGCGAGCAGCCCGCGTCCCGGACCGAACGCGTGGTCCGCGTCGACGGCGCGGACGACCTGCGCCGGGCGTGGGACGGCTTCTTCGCTGCGCGTCGCCACACGATCGTCCCCTCGGCGGGGCTCATCCCGACGCACCCGTCGGCACCGATGTTCACCAACTCCGGGATGATGCCGTTCGTCCCGTACTTCCTCGGCGAGGAGCCCGTCGCATACGACCCGCCCCGTGCGGCGTCGACGCAGAAGTGCGTCCGCGCCGGCGGCAAGCACAACGACCTCGACGAGATCGGTCGCTCGCCGAGGCACCTGTCGTTCTTCGAGATGCTCGGCAACTTCAGCTTCGGCGACTACTTCAAGTCAGAGGCCATCGGCTGGGCCTGGGAGTTCGTGACCGAGGTCCTGGGCATCGACGGCGACCGGATCTGGGTCACCTGCCACGTGTCCGACGACGAGGCCGAGCACATCTGGCTCGACGAGGTCGGGTTCCCGGCGGCGCGGTTGCAGCGTCTGGACAAGGACAACTTCTGGGAGATGGGCGAGACGGGTCCGTGCGGTCCGAGCTCGGAGATCTTCTACGACTACGGGCCGGCGCAGGGACCCGACGGAGGACCGGCC
>JAFDWA010000467.1 GCA_018268735.1 Actinomycetota bacterium
GGGCGAAGCTGCTGCTCGTCAGGGACCTCGACGTCGGCTACGACGGCCTGCAGGTGCTGTTCGGCGTGAACATGGAGGTGGGCGAGGGCGAGGTCGTCGCGCTCCTCGGCACCAACGGCGCCGGCAAGTCGACGTTGCTCCGTGCGATCACCGGGGTCACCGAGGCCGACTTCGGTGCGGTGATCTTCGACGGGCGTGACATCACCCATGCGCCGCCGAACGAGATCGCCGCGCTGGGCGTTGCGTCGGTGCCGGGAGGGAGTGGGGTGTTCCCCGGGCTCACGGTTCGGGAGAACCTCCGATCGGCGGCGTGGCTGTTCCGACGCGATCGGGCGTTGCTCGATCGGCGCATGGAGCAGACCCTCGAGGTGTTCCGGATCCTGCGTGAGCGGCTCGACGAGCCGGCCTCGAACCTCTCCGGAGGTCAGCAGCAGATGCTGGCTCTGGGCATGGCGCTGCTCGCGAGGCCGAAGCTGCTGATCATCGACGAGCTGAGCCTCGGACTTGCACCGGTCGTGGTGGCCCGACTCGCCGAGTTGGTCAAGGAGGTCGCTGCTGGCGGAACGACGGTGCTGCTCGTCGAGCAGTCGGTCAACATCGCACTGGACATGGCGAGCACCGCGTACTTCATGGAGCGAGGACAGGTGCAGTTCTCGGGCCCAGCGGAGGAGCTGCTGGAGCGTCCCGACCTCCTGCGGGCCGTGTTCCTCACCGGGGCGGGCGCCCGCAGCGGCTCCGACCACGAGACGTCCCGGTCCGCAGTCGATCGACCTGCTGCGGTGGGGCCCGGCGCACCTGCTGCGGAGCAGGTCGAACCGGCGGCGTTGCAGCTCGTCGACGTGACCCGGCGCTTCGGTGGGATCAACGCCGTGGATCGGGTGTCGTTGAGCGTCGATGCGGGCGAGATCCTCGGACTGATCGGCCAGAACGGCGCGGGCAAGACGACGATCCTGGATCTGGTCAGCGGGTTCCAACCGCTCGACGGCGGCCGGGTGCTGCTGTCGGGCAGGGACGTCTCGAACCTCTCGGCGGCCGCACGTGCCCGCCTGGGCCTCGGCCGGACGTTCCAGGGTGGTCGCCTCTTCCCGGGGCTGACGGTGGCAGAGACCGTCGCGGTGTCGATGGATCGGTCCGTGGCGGTCAAGGACCCGCTGAACGCTGCACTGCGCCTGCCTGCGTCCTACAGCAGCGAGGTCGCGGTGGGACGCCGGGTCTTCGAGCTGCTCGAGCTGTTCGGGCTGATGGGGTACCGGGACTCGTTCACCTCGGAGCTGTCGACCGGCACCCGCCGGATCGTGGAGCTCGCCTGCGCCGTCGGCCACCAGCCCGGCGTCCTGCTGCTCGACGAGCCGGCCGGCGGGGTCGCCCAGCGCGAGGTGGAGCAGCTCGGCGAGCTGCTCCGGCAGATCCGCGACGAGCTCGGGTGCGCCATGTTGGTCATCGAGCACGACATGCCGCTCGTCGCCGGGATCGCGGACAGGTTGGTCGCCCTCGAGACCGGCACCGTCATCGCCGAGGGCTCTCCCGCGGCGGTGCTCGCGGACCCTCGTGTCGTGGCGTCCTACCTGGGCGACGACCAGATGGCCGTCGCACGATCGGGCGCGCTGCCCGACAGATCGGCGACAGCAGACAGGAACGGGGGAACCTGATGGAGACGGATCTGCGTGCTGCGGCACTGCACATGATGGAGGTGGCAGGATCGTGAAGGCGATGGAAGCACCTGAGTCGTCAGGTTCGGGGACCCTGCGGAAGTGGGGACCGCTCGCGTTGATCGTGGTCGTGGTCGCCGTCGTTGCGATCGTGCTCGTCGCCGGGCGCTCCGGCGACGACGGATCGGCGTCGTCGACGACCACGCCCAGCGGATCGACCGGTCCGGAACCACCTGGGGTCGTC
>JAFDWA010000468.1 GCA_018268735.1 Actinomycetota bacterium
CAGCGACTGGGACCTGGAGGCGCTGCCCGAGCGGGTCATTCCCCGCACCAACTACCAGCGGGCCTGCGACCGCGACACCTACGACGCCAACCTCGCCCACTGGAACGGCAAGCCCTACACCGACTCCTGGCGCGTCGCCTGGCGGCGCATGACCCAGCCTGGCCTCGAGCGTTCCGTGCAGGCGACGCTCGTCCCGCCTGGACCAGCGCATTGCAACACCGTCCACACGTACGCACTTCGGGCTGAAAGCGGCACCGCGCGACTGGCCGGGCTCACGTCAACGTTGCCACTTGACTACCTCGTCAAGGTGTCGGGGAAGTCCGATGTTCAAGACGAGCTCGCCCGCCGGTTTCCCCTCCCCAAGGATCACCCGCTCGACCAGGCGTTGCTGCTCCGCACACTCCGGCTCAACTGCCTGACCGCCGACTACGTGCCGCTGTGGGAGGAGCGGTTCGACCCCGCATGGGCCACCGACGCCTGGACCGCGGAGCCCGACTCGCCGTGCGGCCGCATCCTCGCCCGCGTCCCCCTCGGCGACGTCGGCCCGACCTGGTCGATGGCCACGCCGCTGCGTCGTGACGCCGAGCGGCGCATGGCGCTGGTCGAGCTCGACGCGATCGCCGCGATCATGCTGGGCCTGTCGGCCGAGCAGCTCTGTGCCATGTACCGCACCCAGTTCGCGGTGCTGCGCAAGTACGAGTACGCCATGGCCTTCGACGCCGAGGGCCGCAAGGTCTGCGCGCATCACCAGTCGGCCGGCTACCGCCAGTCCCAGCTCCAGGCCCAGGCCAAGGACGGCGAGCGCGACAAGCGCTGGCAGAGCGTGTGGAAGCTCGTCCTCGCCGAGGAGGACGAGCCCGGCTCGGTCGACTGGGAGGGCGAGTTCACCCCGCCGTTCACCCGCCCCGACCGCGAAGCCGAGATGACCGCCGCCTACCACCACTTCAGTTCTGCGGGTCCTCAGTGACACACCTTGTCGCAATCCGACCCCCAGAAATCGGCCGCACCCCCGATCCCGCGGCGACCCGACCCCGCCGCGCCCGTCGACACCCGGCCCCGCGGTGACCCTCGCCGTCGCCCTCCCGCAGCTCACCGAGGAGGACCCCGAGGTCGCCGGAACCTCGAGTCCCTCGCGTCTCCGGCCGCGGGTCAGGTGCGGATCTCCGGTGGGCGCTGGACCGCAGCATCCCGACGATACAGATCCGGCTGCTGGTCGTCATCGGTGGCCCGTGGGGGACGGTGGGCTCGGAGTCCCGGACGATCCTGGCTGATCGACCTCGCGAGGATGCCGGAACGTGCGCATTCCCAAGTAGCGGATCGGGCGGTCCTCGATCGCAGCGAGGGCTGTGCTGCTCAGTTCAGGTCGTACGACTCTCGGGCGATGCGGAAGCCGTGGCCGGTGGTCGAGTCGACGCAGCGGACGCCGCTGGTTCTAATCCAACAGGTGAACGGAGCGACGGTGACCGACCTGCCGTACTCCAGCTTGGGCACGTCGCCCATGAGTCCCGGAGTGGCGAGGAAGGCGGGGTCGCCGTGGCAGTGCAGGACCGCAGGCCGGCCGACCTCCAAGAGGATCGCATCGCCGATGTCGGTCCCACACTGGTCGCGCACCTCCTGGGAGACCTTGATCTCTGATTCCGACAATGCGCAGAGCACCGAGCCGCCTTCCATCTGGCAGAAGATGTTGCCCGACGGCGAGAGGAACATTCCTTCCGGTGGCGGCTGGGTCTGCTGCACCGCCTCGACTGTCGTCGGGGTGGTGGTCGTCTCACTGGTGGGAAGGTCGGCGGTGGTCGGTCGCTCGGTGCTGGTGGTTGGACCTCCCGAGTCCGCGACGGGACGGTCCGCCGCGCACCCCACCAGCAGCGAAGCGACCACCACGACGAAGAAGGC
>JAFDWA010000469.1 GCA_018268735.1 Actinomycetota bacterium
CGACGCGCTGGAGGCGTGGCGAGACATGGACGTCGCCGTCCTGAGCGGTGTGCAGATCCACGTGCCGGAACGGTCCGACCACGTGTGGCCGACCGGAGCGTCGGTGCAGCTCGCCGACGGCGAACGCCGACAGCTCGACATCTGAGGCTGCCAAGCCCTTGATCGCATTCTGGGGCGCGGAATCGACAGAACTTGTCGATTGCGACCCCTATGTTCGGGAGAGTCAGGGGGCGAGTCGATCGCGAACCCACCGGTCGACGGCCGAGTCGCGCCGGTAGCGGAGTCGGTCGTGGAGCCGGCTCGGTCGGCCCTGCCAGAACTCGAACACGTCCGGCGTGACGCCATAGCCACCCCAGTTGGGTGGTCGGGGTACCTCGGCGCCGACGAAGCGGTCGGTCATCTCCACGACGCGGGCATCGAGCTCGGCCCGGTCGGCGAGCACGCTCGACTGCTCGCTCGCCCACGCGCCGATCCGGCTCTCGCGTGGTCGACTCGCGAAGTAGGCGTCGCTGAGCGCGTCGGACAGGCGCGCGGCAACCCCCTCGACACGTACCTGGCGACGGATCCCGAGCCAGCTGAACAGCAACGCGACGCGGTCGTTGACCGCGAGCTCGATCCCCTTGCGACTGTCCTGGTTGGTGAAGAACTCCAAGCGCCCACCCTCATCGAGGCCGCGCAACAGCACGTTGCGGACCGAGGGCCGACCCGTCGCGTCCGCCGTCGCCAGCGCCATCGAGTTGAACTCGGCCTCGCCGGCCTCCTCGGCATCGGACAACCACCGCTGCAGCAGGAGGTATGGATCCGCCGGAGCGTCGACCTCGAGGAGCACCCCGCGGTCGTAGTCGACCCGGTGCTCCAACCCGACGTCTGCGTCGGCGGACGGTGGCTGCTGCGTCGTCACCTCACGAGCGTAGAGCGGCTCAGCTGGGTCGCTCCCGTGGGTCGTCACGTCGGATCCAACGCCATTGGGGCACCTTCGATCCGCTCGACTTCTGCGTCGAGTAGATGCCATGGTGCGCGGAGAACACGTAGCTGACCACGCACGCAACCGCGAAGTAGGGAACCGCACCAGCGCCGAACATCTCGACGCCCATGACCGTGCAGGCGAGCGGCGTGTTGGACGCCCCGGCGAACACCGCCACGAAGCCCAGCGCCGCCATCAGCACCGGCGGCACACCCAGCGGACCGGCCAGCGTCTCGCCGAGCGTTGCGCCGATCACGAACAGGGGCGTCACCTCACCACCGACGAACCCCGAGCCGAGCGTGACAGCGGTGAACACCAGCTTGAGCGCGAAGGCCCAGGTGGGGACGTTCCCGCCGGCGAGGCTGACCTCGATCAGCCCCTCTGACAGCCCGTTGTAGAGGCGGTTGCCGACAGCGTACGTGAGCGCGATGACGACTGCGCCACCGATCAGCGGACGTGCCGGTGCCCATCGCACCGTCCGACCGAAGATCCGCTTCACCCAGTGGTTCCCCGCGCTGAACGCGGTGGACACGATCCCGAAGCACACGCCGGCGAGCGCGACCTTCGCGATCAGCCCGACCGACAGATCGATCTGCCCGAGGTGCGGGGTGATCGTGTGGTGCACCCCCATCCCCCGCACGACCAGGTCCCCGGTGACCGATGCTGCGAGGCACGGGACCAGCGCCTCGTAGCGCAGCCGACCGATCGCCTGCACCTCGAGGCCGAACACGGCACCGGCGAGCGGCACACCGAACACCGAACCGAACCCGCCGGCGATCGCCGTCACGAGCATGATCCTCCGGTCGACGCCTCGGAGGCGCAGGATCCGCGACGCCGCGTCGGTGAGGCTGCCGCTCATCTGGATCGCGGTGCCCTCACGTCCGGCGGAGCCTCCGAAAAGGTGCGTGACGATCGTT
>JAFDWA010000046.1 GCA_018268735.1 Actinomycetota bacterium
CAGCGTGATGCGGTTGAGCACCTTGGACAGGTACTGCTCGGTCTGCGGGCCCGGCCGGATGCCTGGGATGAAGCCGCCCTGCTTGCGGAGGTTGTCGGCCTGCTGGACGGGATCGAACGCGATCGCCGTGTAGAAGTACGTGAAGCCGATGATCAGGAGGGCGAGGAACGCGAGGTACACGAAGTTCCTCGTGTCCGCGAGGTAGTCGTTGATGAACTTCGACACCGATGCTCCCCAGCCGTCCGACGGCAGCACCTGGCTCAGCAGCACCGGCAGGTTGATCACCGCCGCAGCGAAGATGATCGGGATCACGCCCGCCTGGTTGACCTTGAGCGGGATGTAGGTGCTCTGCCCCGCGTACATCCGTCGTCCGACCACGCGCTTGGCGAACTGCACCGGGATCCGCCGTTGACCCAGCTCGATGAACACGATGAACACGAGCAGGACCAGCGAGAAGGCGGAGAAGATGATGAGCTTCACCAGGCCGTTCTCTGCCGAGTACACCGCCGAGAACGCTGAAGGCAGGCCCGACACGACCGAGCAGAAGATGATGAGCGACATGCCGTTGCCGATGCCGCGGGTCGTGATGAGCTCGCCCATCCACATCAACATCGCGGAGCCAGCGGTGAAGGTCAGCACGATGAGGAACACGATCTGCGGGCTGAACCCGGGGACGAGGTCCAGGTTGGACTGACCCCCGGTGAGGCCGCCACCGCCGTTGTGGAACAGGAACACCAGGCCGGTGGACTGCAGGACCGAGATCCCGATCGTGACGTAGCGGGTCCACTGCGTCGTCTTGGCCTGGCCGACGGCGCCCTGCTCCTGCCACTCCTGCAGCTTCGGGATCACCACCGCGAGGATCTGCATGATGATCGATGCCGTGATGTACGGCATGATCCCCAGTGCGAACAGGCTGAAGCGTGTCAGCGCCCGACCGGAGAACAGCTGGAGGAAGGCGAGCACACCACCCTGTCGAGCCTGGTCCTCGATCGCGCTCACCGCGTTCTGGTCGATGCCCGGAACGGGGATGTAGCTGCCGAAGCGGTACAGGACGAGCATCATCAGGGTGAACAGGACCTTGTTGCGCAGGTCCGGCACCTTGACGATGTTGCCGATTCGGGACACTGAGACTCCTGGGCGGATCCGAGGTGTCAGGTTGCCCTGATCACCGTCGACCGGTTCGTTCGGGCCGGAGCAGGTGCGCTCCCGCCGCCCCCGGCCGGTGGTCGAGGGTAGCCGAGGGGGCCGCCCGCAACGGTGTCCCGCTGCAGCGACCCCGACGGATCAGCGGTTGGTGTGGGCAGAACCGGAGAACGCAGGACGCACGGCGAACGGCAACGGCAGCTTCTCGACCGTGCCACCCGCGGCGACGATCGCCTCCTCCGCTGCCTTCGAGCACGCGTGGACCCGAACCGTGACCTTGCGGTCGAGCTCGCCTCGGGCGAGCACCTTGACGAGCGCACCCTTGGACACGAGGCCCTTGGAGCGCAGCGTGTCGGGGGTGATCTCGTCGAGGCCCGAGGCGGTGATCGTGTCCAGGTTGACCGCCTGGTACTCGACCCGGAACGGGTTGTTGAAGCCGCGCAGCTTCGGCACCCGCATGGACATCGGGAGCTGACCGCCCTCGAAGCTGACCGGGATGGTGGAGCGCGCCTTCTGGCCCTTCGTGCCGCGGCCGGCGGTCTTGCCGCCCTTGCCGCCGATGCCGCGACCGACGCGCTTGCGCCGCTTGCGTGAGCCCTCCGCGGGCTTCAGATCGTGGATCTTCATGTCAGTCAACCTCTTCGATCTCGACGAGGTGCGGGACCTTCTGGATCTGACCGCGGAGCTCCGGGGTGTCGACCAGCACGTGGGTCTTGCCGATGCGACCGAGTCCGAGCGCCCGCAGCGTTCCGCGCTGCTTGGGCTTGGTCCCGATCGACGAGCGCACCTGTGTCACCTTGACGTGTCCCATCATGCGACCTCGGTCGGCTCGGGAGCCGGACCGCGCTCCGCCTCCTGGTAGGCGCGCAGCAGGCCGGCGGGGATGATCTCGTCGACCGGCAGGCCCCGCAGCGCGGCGATCTCGTCGGGTCGTCGCTGCTGGCGCAGGCCGTCGACGGTGGCCTTGGCGATGTTGATGTAGTTCGAGGAGCCGAGCGACTTGCACAGCACGTCGTGGATCCCGGCCTCCTCGAGGATCGCCCGAGCCGCACCGCCGGCGATGACGCCGGTACCAGGTGCAGCCGGCTTCAGCAGCACACGTCCAGCACCGACCACTCCGATCACGGGATGGATGATGGTCCCGCCGGCCAGGGGAACGGTGAAGAGGTTCTTGCGGGCCTCCTCGGTGCCCTTCTGGATGGCGAGGGGCACCTCCTTCGCCTTGCCGTAGCCCAGGCCGACCCGGCCGGCGCCGTCGCCGATCACCACGAGGGCGGTGAAGGAGAAGCGGCGACCGCCCTTCACCACCTTCGCGACGCGGTTGATGTTGATGACCCGCGACTCGCGGAGGCTCATGTCGTTGTCGTTCGTCGGCATCAGAACTCCAGTCCTGCTTCACGTGCAGCGTCGGCGACGGCTGCGACACGACCGTGGTAGCGGAACCCGCCACGGTCGAACACGACGCGCTCGATGCCGGCCGCCTTGGCCCGCTCGGCCACGAGGGCTCCCACCTTCGCCGCCGCGGCGACGTTGCCGGTCGCCCCGGAACGCAGGTCGGGTTCGTGCGTGCTCGCTGCCGCCAGGGTGACGCCAGCGCGGTCGTCGATCACCTGCGCGACCACGTGCCGGTTGGAGCGGAACACCGCCAGGCGCGGCCGCTCGGCGGTTCCGGCCACGTGCCGCCGAACCCGAGCGTGGCGCCGGGTCCGGCCGTCACGCTTCTGCTTGCTCTTGTCGCTCATCGATCAGCCCCTACGTGCGGCTCGGTCATCGGTCCGCCCGTCACTTGCCGGCCTTGCCGGCCTTGCGGCGGACGTGCTCGTCGGTGTAGCGGACGCCCTTGCCCTTGTACGGCTCGGGCTTGCGCCACTCACGGATGTTGGCGGCCACCTGGCCGACCAGCTGCTTGTCGATCCCGTGCACCTCGATGCGCGTGGGCTGCGGGACGTTGAACGTGATGCCATCAGGAGCATCGACGACGACCGGGTGCGAGAACCCGAGCGAGAGCTCGAGCCCGGCGCCCTTGGCCTGGGCGCGGTAGCCGACGCCGACGATGTCGAGGTCCTTCTGGAAGCCGGTCGTCACGCCGGTGACCATGTTCTGCAGCAGCGAGCGGACGAGTCCGTGCTGCGAGCGAGCGATCCGATCGTCACCCGAACGCTCGACGACGACGGTGTCGCCGTCCTGGCGCACGCTCACCAGGTCGGACACGGTCCGCGAGAGCTCTCCCTTCGGACCCTTCACAGAGACCGACTGACCGTCGATCGTGACGGTGACATCGCTCGGCACCGTGATCGGGGCCTTGCCGATGCGAGACATCAGTTCACCTCACTCACCAGACATGGCACAGGACCTCACCACCGATCCGCTGGCGGCGAGCCTCGCGGTCGGTCATGAGTCCCTTGCTCGTGGACAGGACGGCGATGCCGAGGCCTCCGAGGACGCGCTCGAGCTCGTCGTGCTTGCGGTAGACCCGCAGGCCCGGCTTGGAGACACGTCGCAAGCCGGAGATGACGCGGCGACGCTCCTCTGAGTACTTCATGTCGATGTTCAGGTACTGGCCGGGCCCTGCGGGGTTCTCGGTCACGGTGAACCCGACGATGTAGCCCTCGCTCTGCAGCAGGCCGGCAAGGGCCTCCTTCAGCTTCGAGGACGGCATCTTGACCTCGTCGTGCATCGCGATGTTCGCGTTGCGGATCCGGGTCAGCATGTCGGCGATGGGGTCGGTCATGGTCATGTCGAACGCCCTCCCCTCACCAACTGGCCTTGGTCACGCCCGGGATCTCACCCGCATGGGCGAGATCGCGCAGGCACACGCGGCACAGGCCGAACTTGCGGTACACCGAGCGCGGACGACCACACCGGCGGCACCGGGTGTAGGCCCGCACCTTGAACTTGGGCTTGCGCTGCTGCTTCTGCTTCAGAGCCTCGGTCGCCATTACTGCTGCCCTTCACGACGGAACGGGAAGCCGAAGGCGTCGAGCAGGGCGCGGCCTTCGGCATCGGTTCGAGCGGTGGTCACGATCGTGATGTCCATCCCCCGGGAGGCATCGATCTTGTCGTAGTCGATCTCCGGGAAGATCAGCTGTTCGGTCACGCCGAAGGTGTAGTTGCCCCGACCGTCGAAGCTCTTCGACGGGAGACCCCGGAAGTCGCGGATGCGGGGGATCGCCAGCGTGATCAGCCGGTCGAAGAACTCCCACATGTTGTCCCCGCGCAGGGTGACCTTGACGCCGATCGCATTGCCCTCGCGGAGCTTGAACCCTGCGATCGACTTCTTGGCCTTCGTGATCACGGGCTTCTGCCCGCAGATCGCCGTCATGTCCTCGACGACCTTGTCGAGGAGACCGCGGTTCTCGGTCGCCTTGCCGGCGCCGACGTTCACCACGATCTTCTCGAGGCGAGGGACCTCCATGACGTTGCCGAGTCCGAGCGACTCCTTGAGCGACGCGCGGATCTCGTCGTTGTAGCGGCTCTTCAGCCGGGGAAGGGTCACGGTGGGGCTCACAGGTCACCTCCGTTCGATCGGGCGATACGCGCCTTGGTGCCGTCGGCGCCGATGCGGTAGCCGACCCGGGTCGAGCGACCGGTGCTGTCGATCAGCGTGACGTTCGAGATGTGGATCGGCATCGCCTTGTCGATGATGCCGCCCTGCTGCATCGCGCGAGTCGGCTTCTGGTGGCGCTTCGCCACGTTGACGCCCTCGACGATGACCTTGCCGGCGGCGGGGTCGACCGACATGACCTCGCCCTCCTTGCCCTTGTCCTTGCCGGACAGGACACGGACCTTGTCACCCTTGCGGATCTTGAGCTTGGGAGCGCTCATGGGTCAGATCACCTCCGGCGCGAGCGACACGATGCGCATGAACTTCTTGTCGCGGAGCTCCCGGCCCACCGGACCGAAGATGCGCGTGCCTCGGGGCTGGCGCTGGTCGTTGATGAGGACCGCTGCGTTCTCGTCGAAGCGGATGTAGCTCCCGTCGGGACGCCGCCGCTCCTTCTTGGTGCGGACGACGACGCACTTGACGACGTCGCCCTTCTTGACCGCGGCACCCGGCAGTGCGTCCTTCACGGTTGCCACGAACACGTCGCCGATCGATGCGTAGCGGCGACGTGAGCCACCGAGCACCTTGATGACGAGCACCTCGCGGGCGCCGGAGTTGTCGGCCACTCGGAGCCGTGTCTCCTGCTGGATCATCGGGCACGCTCCACGATCTCGAGGACCCGCCAGCGCTTCAGCTTGGACAGCGGCCGGGTCTCCATCACGCGGACCCGGTCGCCGACGTTGAGGTCGTTGGTCTCGTCGTGCACGTAGAGCTTCTTGTCCCGCCGCATGGTCTTGTTGTACCGAGGGTGGCGGACCCGCTCGGTCACGGTGACGATCGCGGTGCGATCCATCTTGTTGGACGTCACGATCCCCTCCCGCACCTTGCGGGCGTTTCGTTCGGTGGTCGTCGTCGCGTCGTCGCTCATGACGCCTCGCTCCCGGCCGCGGCCTCAGCCGCCTCGATCTCACGGGCCCGCAGCTCCGTGTGGATGCGGGCGATGTCCTTCTTGGTCCGGCCGATGCGAGCCGAGTTCTCCAGCTGTCCGGTGGCCAGCTGGAAGCGCAGCTTGAACAGGCGGTCCTTCTCCTCGGCAAGCCGGTCGAACAGCTGCTCGTCGCCCAGGTGGGACACAGACTCCTTCGACATCAGTAGCCCTCCTCCCTGGTGATGATCTTCGCCTTGACCGGCAGCTTCTGGATCGCCCGGTCGAGCGCTCCGCGTGCGGTCGCCTCGTCGGGGTAGCTGAGCTCGAACAGGACACGGCCCGGGCGCACGACGGCGACCCATCGCTCCGGGTTCCCCTTGCCGGAACCCATGCGCGTCTCCGCCGGCTTCTGGGTGACCGGCTTGTCCGGGAAGACGTTGATCCAGACCTTGCCGCCACGCTTGATGTGGCGCGTCATGGCGATACGGGCCGCCTCGATCTGACGTGCGGTGATCCAGCCCGGCTCGAGCGCCTGGATCCCGTACTGGCCGTGGGTCACCGAGGTGCCGCCCTTGGCCATTCCCTTGGTGCGACCGCGGTGCTGCTTGCGGTGCTTGACCTTGCGGGGCATCAACATGGTCGTCCGTCCTTTCCCGCTCAGTCCGCGTCGCCGGGTCGGAAGTGCGGGGTCTCGTGGTGCTCGCGCGTCGAGCGCTCGATCTGCTCCTCTTCCTCGAGGAGGCGCTCGAAGTCCGGATCCGCCTCCTGCACGAGCGGCTTCATGTCGTCGTCGGTCGCCTCTGCAGGAGCGGAGGTCGCAGGCGCGGCTGGGGCGGTGGGCTTGGTCGAGACGACCCGCGGCCGTTCCTGGCCGGCGGACTCGCCGACGGCCATGGCCGCCTCCTTCGCGATCTTGTCCTCGTTGGCGCTCTTGTAGGGCAGGATGTCGCCCTTGTAGATCCAGACCTTCACGCCGATGCGACCGGCGGTCGTGCGGGCTTCGCGGAACCCGTAGTCGATGTCGGCTCGCAGGGTGTGCAGCGGCACCCGACCCTCGCGGTACCACTCCGTGCGCGACATCTCCGAGCCGCCGAGGCGACCCGAGCACTGGACCCGGATGCCGAGCGCTCCCGCCTTCTGCGCGTTCTGCACGGCGCGCTTCATCGCGCGGCGGAACGCGATCCGGTTGGCGAGCTGGTCGGCCACGCCCTGTGCGATCAGCGCGGCGTCGACCTCGGGCTGCTTGATCTCCTGGATGTTGAGCTGGACCTTGGGGTTGCCGGTCAGCTTCGTGAGATCCGCTCGGAGCTCGTCGGCCTGCGCTCCACGACGGCCGATGACGATGCCGGGACGGGCGGTGTGGACGTCGATGCGCAGTCGATCGCGTGTGCGCTCGACCTCGATGCGGCTGATGGCTGCGTTCGGCAGCTTGTTCATCAGGTAGTCGCGGATCTTCCAGTCTTCGATGAGGTAGTCGACGTACTCCTCGCGGGTGGCGAACCACCGGGACTTCCAGTCCGTGGTGGTGCCGAGGCGGAAGCCGTACGGGTTGACCTTCTGGCCCATCAGTCCTCGTCCTTCGTGTCGCTGTCGCCCTCACCGTCGGCGGCCTCGTCGTCGCCGTCACCGGCAGTCCCGGCGAAGGCGTCGCCGACGACCTCGACCGTCGCCTCCTCGTCGCCGGCGGCCTCGGCGGCACCCAGCGCCGCGTCCTCGACGACCGCTCCATCGCTCACGGCGTCGTCGACCGTCGGCTCGTCAGCAGTCGGCTCGTCAGCGGCCTTGGCACCCGAACGACGGCGGCTGCCGGCAACACGGCGGGCGCGGGCCGCGGCAGCGTCCGGGGTCGCCCGACCGGACTGCGCCTGGCGGGAGCGGATGGCGTCGAACTCCTCGGGGCTGTACTGGCCCACGATGATCGTGATGTGACAGGTGCGCTTGCGGATCCGCGTCGCTCGACCGCGCGCACGGGGGCGCCAGCGCTTGAGCGTCGGGCCCTCGTCCGCGTAGGCGGTCGCGACGAAGAGCTCCTCGGGAGCGATGGAGTTGTTGTTCGCCGCGTTCGCGACCGCGGAGTCGAGGACCTTCGCGACGGTCCGGGCGGCACCGCGCTCGGAGAACTGGAGGATCGTGCGGGCCTCGACGACCGACTTGCCCCGGATCAGGTCCAGCACGGCACGTGCCTTGGTGGCCGACATGCGGGCGTGTCGGTGCTGGGCGCGCACGCCCGGCCGCTCGTTGGTCTTCGCTCCGGTCATCGACGACCCCTCGCACCCTTCTCCTGCCCGGCGTGGAACTTGAACGTCCGGGTGGGAGCGAACTCGCCGAGCTTGTGACCGACCATCGATTCGGTCACGTACACGGGCACGTGCTTGCGGCCGTCGTGGACCGCGATCGTGTGGCCGACCATCTCGGGGATGATCGTGGAGCGACGCGACCAGGTCTTGATCACGTTCTTCTGGCCCTTCTCGTTCAGGTCGTCCACCTTCTTGAGCAGGTGGTCGTCCACGAAGGGACCCTTCTTCAGGCTGCGAGGCATCTCAGATCTCCTCTGTCACCGGCGCGAGCCGCGCGTCCGACGACGGCGCACGAGCAGCTTCTGGGACGGCTTGTTCTGGTTGCGGGTGCGGCCTTCGGGCTTGCCCCACGGCGACACTGGATGCCGACCGCCGGAGGTCTTGCCCTCACCGCCGCCATGCGGGTGGTCGACGGGGTTCATGGCCACGCCGCGGGTCTGGGGGCGGACGCCCTTCCACCGGTTGCGGCCGGCCTTGCCGATCTTGACGAGGTCGTGCTCGGAGTTGCCGACCTCGCCGACGGTCGCCCGGCAGTCGATCGGCACCCGACGCATCTCCGTCGACGGGAGGCGCAGCGTCGCGTAGGCGCCCTCCTTTGCGACGAGCTGCACGCTCGAGCCGGCCGAGCGGGCCATCTTGCCGCCGGCGCCGGGCTTGAACTCGACGTTGTGCACGACGGTGCCGACCGGGATGTAGCGCAACGGCAGGGCGTTGCCCGATCGGATCTCCGCACCCTGGCCGGACTGGACCATGTCGCCGACCTTCACGCCCTTCGGGGCGAGGATGTAGCGCTTCTCGCCGTCGAGGTAGTGCAGCAGGGCGATCCGACACGTCCGGTTCGGGTCGTACTCGATGGCGGCGACCTTTGCGGGCACGCCGTCCTTGCGCCGCTTGAAGTCGATCACCCGGTACTGCTGCTTGTGGCCGCCGCCGCGGTGACGTGACGTCTTGCGTCCGTGGTTGTTGCGGCCACCGGTCTTGGACTTCTTGGTGAGCAGCGACTTCTCGGGCTCGGTGCGGGTGATGTCGGAGAAGTCCGCGACGGTCTGGAACCGACGACCGGGACTGGTGGGCTTGCGCTTGCGTACCGCCATGTCACTTCACCTCGAACAGGTCGATCTGATCACCGGCGGCCAGGGTCACGATGGCCCGCTTGGTGTCGGGCCGGGTGCCGAACGTCGGGGAGCGACGGTTGCGCCGCTTCTTCCCCTTGCGGTTGAGCGTGTTCACCTTGTGCACCTTGACGCCCGGCCAGATCGCCTCGACGGCGTCGCGGATCTCGGGCTTGGACGCGCTCGGGGCGACGATGAAGGTGTAGACGCCGGTGTCGAGCAGCCCGTAGGACTTCTCGGAGACGACCGGGCGGATGATGACGTCG
>JAFDWA010000470.1 GCA_018268735.1 Actinomycetota bacterium
CCGGGAGCGAAGTCCTTGGGGTCGATCCGGGTGAGCACGTTGCCGATCACGCCGTTGAGGAACGGCGGATCCGGACGGGTCGGCCCGGAGTGCAGCACGGTGACGATGACGTCGCCGACCACGAACACCGCCCACTCCTGCACGGATGCGCCCTTGTCGTCGACGTAGGTCGCCGACACGAAGTCGTCGGCGATCGGCGGATCCTGCGACGCATCCTTGATCCTGACCTTCGTGCGGTTCCCGGCGGCGTCGGTCCGGTAGAACGACGAGCACTTGGCGAGCGCGTCCCGGACGTCGTTGAGGTACGTCTTGGCCGACTGCCACTTGTCGACGTGCAGCGCCTGGGCGACCACGACCGCCTGGTCGGTGGGATCGGAGAACACCGCGGACCGCACGTCGGACATGGGTGCGGGCGGCGTGATCTTCTCGCCGCAGTAGTCGCTCGACAACATGCCGAATCCGGCCATGTTGGCGTCGCCGGCGACCCAGCCCTTCGGGAGGTCGTCGATCGTCACGACCGCCTTGTCGACGTCGACCTGCCCTGCGAGCGCCGGCTGGTCGAGGCGCGTCGCGTTCGACTCGTGGAAGCTCATCTGGGTCAACGGGTACGCCGCAGCGAGTCCGATCGCAGCGCCGCTCAGCAGGAGGAGCCCCGCGAGCGCGAGGATGCGGAGGCTCTGCGCCCGGAGGCGCTCCGTGAAGGAGCTCATGGCCTCATCCTGTCGCGTCGGCGGGTCGAGGTGGCGTCTCCCCTCCGAACCGCTGCTCCCATGCCTGCAGCTCCTCGGCGTCGAGCTTGCGGAACATCAGCGGGGGCGGGACGATCGGTGATCCCGGCCGCAGCAGGTCCATGGCCGTGCGGGCGAGGTCGGCGTCGAGCACCACGTCGAGGTCGACGAGCTCCGGGAACGTCGCCCGCAGACCCGCGGCGGTGGTCGGCACGAACGGCGCGGACGCGACGGACTGGACGAGCGCCATGGCGAGTGCGGTGCGCAGGGTGCAGGCGGTCAGGTCGCGGTCGGTCTTGATCGTCTTCCACGGCTCGCGCTGCTCGAGGTACACGTTGCCCTCCGCCCAGATGGCGCGCAGCGCCGCTGCCGCCTTGCGGAACTCGCGGTGCTCGAGGTGGCCGACGTACTCGGTGAGTCGGTCGCCGGTGCGCCGCACCAGCTCGGCTTCGGGTTCGCCGGGTGCACCTCCCGTCGGCACCTGCTCACCGAAGTGGCGCACGACCTGCGTGGTCGTCCGGTTCACGAAGTTGCCGAACGTGCCCACGAGGTCTTTGTTCACGGCGTCGCCGAACAGCTCCCAGGTGAAGCTCGTGTCGTCGGACTCCGGCGCGTTCGCCATCAGGTACCAGCGCCAGCAGTCCGCGGGCAGCAGCTCCAGCGCGTCGGACATGAACACGCCCCGGTGCTCCGATGTGGAGAACTTGCCGCCGTAGTAGGTCAGCCAGTTGAAGGACTTGAGCTCGTCGACGAGCTTCCAGTCCTCACCGGAGCCGAGGATCGTCGCCGGGAACGACAGCGTGTGGAACGGCACGTTGTCCTTGCCCATGAACTCGGTGTAGGTGACGTCGCGGGCACCCCGGTCGTTGCGCCACCAGCGGTCGAACAGCGCGCCGGCGTCCTCGGGAGTCGCGACCGAATCGGCCCACTCACGGGTCGCGCCCAGGTAGCCGATCGGCGCGTCGAACCACACGTACCAGACCTTCCCGGCGACCTCCGGGAAGTCGTCCGGGTCCACCGGGATGCCCCAGTCGAGGTCGCGGGTGATGCCCCGGTCCTCGAGGCCCTCGTCGAGCCACTTGTAGGCGATCGAACGGGTGAGCTGCGGCCAGTCGTCCTTGGTGTCGATCCAGGCCCGGATC
>JAFDWA010000471.1 GCA_018268735.1 Actinomycetota bacterium
TCGCGCCGGAACCGGGGTTCCACGACGAGCTCCGGCGCCTGAGCCGAGCCGCGGGAACCGTGTTGATCGTCGACGAGACGCACACCATCTGCTGCGGCCCCGGTGGGGCCACCCGCTCATGGGGCCTGGAGCCGGACATGGTCGTGATCGGCAAGCCGATCGGTGGCGGGGTCCCGTGCGCCGCCTACGGCATGACCGAGGAGCTGGCCGCTCGCGTGGTCGACGTCGTCGACGGTCCCGACAGCGACGTCGCCGGGATCGGGGGGACGTTGACGGCGAACGCCCTCGCGGTCGCTGCTGTGAGAGCGACGCTCGACGCCGCGCTGGGGGAGGAGGACTTCGCTGTGGCGGTGCCGCTCGCTGCAGCGTGGGCGGAGGGAGTGGGGCAGGTCATCGAGGCCCGCTCGCTGGACTGGTCGGTGAACCGCCTGGGTTGTCGAGCCGAGTACTGGTTCTGCGCACCGCCGCGCAACGGAGCCGAGGCGGCCGCGGCGATCGACCACGAGCTCGACGCGTTCCTGCACCTGTGGTGCCTCAACCGGGGGATCCTGCTCACCCCGTTCCACAACATGGCGCTGTTCTGCCCGGCGCACACGATGGCCGACGTCGAGCACCACACCGCGGTGTTCGACCAGGCGGTCGGCGCCCTCGTCACCTGAGCCATCTGCCGGCCGTGGGCGGATCTCGCGCGCGGATTGCGACGAGGCGTGTCGTCCTCGTCGACCGGACCTCCGTCGCGTGCGCTCAGGACGGCCAGTCGACCTCGGCCCACACCGCCTTGGAGGTCCGGCCGATGACGATGCCCCACCTCAGCGACAGGGCATCGACGACGAGCAGGCCTCGTCCGCTCGGCTGCTCCGCCGGCGGATGGCCCAGCGTGGGCGGATGACCCGGATCGGGGTCGGGCACCACGATGAGCACCCGTTCCGGCGTCACCGTGAGCTCGACGGTCAGCCGGCCCGCGGCGTGCTCCACGACGTTGCTCGCCAACTCGTCGACGAGGAGCACCGTGTCGGACACCGCCGTCGTGACAGCGGCGCTGCGGACGCGTCCCGCCTCGACGGTCGCGACCCCGCTGGCGTGGCGCCACAGCACATCGGTGACCCAGCGTCGCAACAGGGCGAGCGACGACGTGGTCGTGTCACCGCTCCATCGGTGCACTGCGGCTGCCGGCTGCGGGTGTCGCGAGACAGCGTGCATGCACTCCTCGACCGATCGGAGCCGATCGCGCCACGTGGCTCCGGTCGCCGCGCCGTGGTGCGACAGATCGTGTGCGTCGTCGTACACGACGGCCCGCATCCGCCCAGGGTGATCGGAGCGGCTTCGCAGGATCCACGTGCCGACGTCGACGGTGTCACCGGTCGCGACGACCTCGTCGTGGATGCCACCGCCCGAATCCCACATCACGAGCCGAACCGGGCGTGTCCCGCGGTCGACTGCAGGCGACGTCCGGTCCACCGGATCGGCGGCGTCGGGTGCACCGTCGGAGGCGGTCGGCATCGAGGTCATCGTCAAGGGGTTCACGGGGTCACGGTCACTGGGGTCACGGCGTCGTGCGACAGGCGGATCGTGAGGAGGCACCAGTCTGGCAGCGGAGACCCTCGATCCGTCACCGGTTCTACCCATTGGGCGTCCGACTCAATCGGTGGTCCGGATCGCGGTCAGGCGCCGGCGAGCACCGCACGGGCGACGAGGTCCGTGCCGAACGCTGTCAGGATCGCCAGGTACAGCAGCCCTGTCGCTGCCATGACTGCGGAGTAGTAGCGCTCGCGGAGCGCCATCCTCGTGACGACCACCAGCACGATCGTGGTGATGGCGCTCGCGAGCCAGAACCACCCGAGCATGCCGCCGTAGCCGTCGTCGACGTT
>JAFDWA010000472.1 GCA_018268735.1 Actinomycetota bacterium
CTGCTGAAGATGCTCGACCTCCTCGCGGCGCGAGGGGCGCAGCTCTCCGAGGTCAGAGCCGCAGCTCCGACCGCGTTCCTGCTGCACGAGGCGGTCGTGACGCCGTGGGAGCAGAAGGGCTCGGTGATGCGGAGCCTCGTGGAGCAGACCCACGGACGTGACGTCGACCTCATCGACGGGGTCAAGGTCCACCACGGCAGCGGATGGGTGCTGGTCCTGCCGGATCCCGAGGAGCCCACGACGCACCTGTGGGTCGAGGGCGACTCACTGGCAGAGGCCCGCACGTTGGTCCAGGAGTACGCTCGCCGGATCCGCCAGATGCTCCGCTGAGCCGACGCCCGCAGGACCGCTGGACTGAACAGGACGGGGTGGCCGTCGGGTAGCGTCAGCGGACATGAACGTGCCCGACGATCTCCGCTACTCATCCGATCACGAGTGGGTCCGCACCGAGGACGGTCACCTCCGGATCGGCGTGACCGACTACGCCCAGGATGCGCTCGGCGACGTCGTCTACGTGCAGGTCCCCGAGGTCGGGGCCGAGGTCGCCGCCGGCGACGTGATGGGCGAGGTCGAGTCGACGAAGTCGGTGTCGGAGATCTACGCGCCGGTTGCGTGCCGGGTCGTCGAGGTCAACGGCGACCTGGAGCTCACCCCGGAGGTGGTGAACAGCGATCCCTACGGGGCGGGCTGGATGGTCCTCGTCGAGGCGAGCGACCCCGGATCGATCGACGACCTCCTCGATGCCGACGCCTACCGGAAGCTCACCGAGGCGTGAACGACGCCAGCCCCGGTTCCTCCCCTGACGGGCCCCTGTGCCCGGTCTGCAGCGTCCTCAACGCGCCGGGGGCGAACTTCTGCACGGCGTGCGGCGCCGAGCTGCCCGAGAGCGACGACCGCGCCACGGGCGCCTATCCGCTGCTGGGGGTCGACATCCCCGCCGAGGGCGAGGTCGGCCAGCTCGTGGTGACCCGCGGACCGACCGCCGGGTCGCGCTACGCGCTGGGTGCCGCTGTGACGACGATCGGGCGACATCCCGACAGCGGCATCTTCCTCGACGACGTCACGGTCTCGCGACGGCACGCTGAGATCCGGCGCACCCCCGACGGCCAGTACCTCGCCGCTGATGCCGGGTCGCTGAACGGCACCTATCTCGACGGCGAGCGGATCGAGGAGGCGGCGATGCGCGAAGGCGCTCAGCTCCAGGTGGGGAAGTACCGCCTCGTGTTCGTGATCGGCACGCTCGGTGGAGGGGCATGATGGGCGACGACGAGGTGGCCGACGGCATCGCCGTCGACACAGCCGAGCGGTCGGGAGCAGATCACCTGCCCATCGGCGAGGTGCTCGCGCTGCTGCAGTCGGAGTTCCCCGACGTCACGATCTCGAAGATCCGCTTCCTCGAGAGCCAGGGGTTGATACAGCCGGAGCGGACCGCGTCGGGGTACCGCAGGTTCTCCTCCGACGACATCGAGCGCCTCCGTTGGATCCTGCACCAGCAGCGCGAGAACTTCCTGCCCCTCAAGGTGATCCGCAAGATGCTCGACGCGGGCGTCGACCACCAGGACCCGCCCGGCGCATCCCAGCAGACGCTGTTCTCCTCGTCGGTGCGCGACGCTGCCGAGGCTGCTCTCGTCGCCGAGGGTCTCGACGACGCAGGTGTGCGAGGTGACGCCCCCGACGACACGTGGGACGCGACGTCGCCGGAACGGCCACCTCGCTCACCTGCCCATCCCGCAGTCGCCTCGGCGCCACCAGCGGGACCCAGCTCACGTCCGCACCCCGCACCCCGCGTGAGCTCCGCCGCCGCGGACAGCGAATCGATCCCCGCCACGACGAGCGGCGAGGACGCTGGTGGAGCTGCGTC
>JAFDWA010000473.1 GCA_018268735.1 Actinomycetota bacterium
GGCGACTACGTGCCGTTCGGCATCTCGCAGGCCCTGGGTGGCTGGTACCCCGGCACGAGCCTCGACAACACGCTGCGCGTCGTGCGCCTCGAACCAGCCGAGTGGGTGCTCATCGACGTCCGCGTCGACGGCCTGCACCACGGCTTCGGCCACGGATCGGTGCACCTGTGGAGCGAGACGGGCACGCTGCTCGCCACCGCGAGCCAGTCGACCGTCGTGCGCAACCACCGCATGGACTGACCGGACGACGCACCCGGCCCCACCGCGCCCGACCCCACCGCGCCCGACCCCACCGCACCTGACCCCACCGAACTTGTAGCTGGCGGTCGCTGGGGTGACGTGTGGGCGACAAGTTCGCTGAGCGCTGGCGATGTTGTAGCTGGCGGTCGCTGGGGTGACGTGTGGGCTACAAGTTCGATGGGGTCCGGGCACTGTTGGGTAGCGTCGGGCTCATGCCGACAGACGACGCCCCGACCACCCGAGCCGAGCCGTCCGAGCGGTCAGAGCCCGCCCAGGTGGTGGCCCGACTCGACCTCGGGACGCGGGTGCGGTTGCTGTCCGGTCGCGGCTTCTGGGCGTTGCACCCGCTCCCGGAGCACGGGATCGAAGGGATCGTCGTGGCCGACGGCCCCCACGGCCTGCGCTGCCAGGTGACCGCGGGCGACCATCTCGGGTTGACCCCGGCGCAGCCGGCGACGTGCTTCCCGACAGCGGCAGCGCTCGGCTCGTCCTGGGACGTCGACCTGCTCGAGGATGTCGGTGTCGCGATCGCAGAGGAGGCGAGGGCGCTCGGCGTGTCGGTGGTGCTCGGACCGGGGCTCAACCTGAAGCGCCACCCGGCGGGCGGGCGCTCGTTCGAGTACCTGTCGGAGGACCCCCTGCTCGGCGGCCGGATGGCGGCGGCGATGGTGCGTGGCATCCAGTCCCTCGGTGTCGGCACGAGCGTCAAGCACTACGCGGTGAACAACCAGGAGTCGCATCGCCTCGTCGTCGACGCGGTGCTCGACGAGCGGACGTTGCGGGAGCTGTACCTGCGCGGCTTCGAGATCGTCGTGCGGGAGTCCTCGCCGTGGACGGTGATGTGCTCGTACAACAAGCTCAACGGCACCTACGCGTCCGAGCACCGCGAGCTGCTCACGACGATCCTGCGCGACGAGTGGGGCTTCGACGGCCTGGTCATGTCCGACTGGGGTGCCACCAACGACCGGATCGCCGGCATGAAGGCCGGGCTCGACCTCGAGATGCCAGGGAGCCGCGGGGCGTTCGACGGCGAGGTGCTCGCTGCGCTCGCGGATGGCCGACTCGACGAGACGGCCGTGGATGCGTGCGCGACGAGGGTGGTCGAGCTCCTCCAGCGAGGTGCGCGACGGCGTGGCTCCGTCGACGCGACGGCCGATCCCCGCCACGACGAGCACCATGCGCTCGCCAGGCGGGCAGCAGCGGCAGGGTCGGTGCTGCTCGTGAACGACGGGACCCTTCCGCTGCGGGCCGAGGGCACGATCGCGGTGATCGGCTCGTTCGCCACCGAGCCGCGCTACCAGGGCGCCGGCAGCTCCCAGGTCAACCCGACCCGTCTCGACCGGGCGCTCGAGGTGCTGCGGTCCCGCGTCGGCGACGCTGCCGTCGTGGCCCACGCTGCGGGCTACGACGCCCGGACCGGCCGATCGGACCCCGAGCGCTTCGACGCGGCGCTCGCGGTGGCTCGCGACGCGGACGTCGTGGTCGTCTTCGCCGGTCTGCCGGCGGCGTGGGAGTCCGAGGGCTTCGACCGCACGACGCTGGACCTGCCCGAGGACCAGGTCCGACTCATCGAGGCGCTCGCAACCATGCCCGCACCGGTCGTGGTCGTGTTGAACAA
>JAFDWA010000474.1 GCA_018268735.1 Actinomycetota bacterium
TGGCTGACTCGAAGGAGCGCGAGGCGCTGCTCAGCCAACTCTTCGGCGGAACGGTCTACGACCGGATCGTCGACGAGCTGAAGCAGGCACGCGCTGCAGCACGCGACCAGGTCGGCGACACCGATCGTGACGTCGTCGAGCAGCTCAACGGCGCCCGCACCAACCTCAGCCGGGCGATCGAAGCACTCGGCGACACGCCGCCCGACGACCTCGAACACGCCGACCGCACACAGGTCGGCGAGCTGCTCGATGCGCTCGCTGCGCCACTCGCGCGGCTCACCGATGAGGTGCGACGCCTGGAGGAGGAAGCCGTCGTCGCTGTCAACCGACATCAGCAGGCGACCGATGCCGCGCGGCGCTTCGACGACGCTGCAGCGCATCGAGCGACGCTTGTGACCCTCGATGCCGAGCAGCCCGCCATCGAGGCCGGACAGCGCGCCGCAGAGCAGTCCGCCGTAGCACGACCGGTGGTCGTCGCCGCTGCCGATCTCGCCGTGAAGCAGGCCGCTGCATCGGAGTCCGCACGCGAGCGCGACCGACGCTCCGAGGCGCTCCGTTCGGCGTTCGAGTCCATCGGTGTCGACATCGACGTGGCGAGCGTCGTCGGTGTCACCGCGGTGCTGGCCGAACAGCGCCAGCAGCTCGACGGTGACAGCGCAGCGGTGGCCGCAGTCCAGGACGCGACCGCTGCTGTCGACGAGGCCCTGAGCAGGCAGCACCAGGCCACCGAGCAGATCGATGCGGTGACCGCCACACGTGCGGCTGCCCTCGGCCGCATCGACGAGATCGACTCGCGGCTCCCCGACGTCGAACGTGCGGCGGTCGATCCGGCGACCATCGACGATGAGATCAGCAGCGTCGCCACGCGGATCGACCAGCGCCGCCGTCTCGACGAGGTCACCGAATCGTGTGCCAGAGCGAGCTCGGTCGCACGCCAGGCCGCCGAAGCCTACGACGAGGTGCTCGCCGCCTTCGTCGCGACTGATGCACCCCGACTCGCAGCAGGCCTCCGCAAGGGTGAACCGTGTCCGGTGTGCGGATCGACGGAGCACCCGGCGCCGGCTGACCGCGATGCGGCCGAAGCGACGACCTTCGAGGAGGTGGAGCGTGCGGGCACCGCTCGGGAGCTGGCCAACGCAGCACTCGACGACGAGATGGAGCAGCTGCGGCATCTCCGCAGCGCCCTCGGCGAGCAGGTGGACGCCTCGATCGAACAGCTGCTCGAGCGACGTGACCTGCTCGCCGAGCAGCGTTCGGTCGCAGTCGCTGCGCGGGAGGAGCTGGATCGGCTGACCCAGGAGCGCGCTCAGCACAACGAGCACAACACGGATGCGAGGGCGGAGCTCGCTGCGCTCGAGGAACGTCGTTCGGCTGCCGAGATCGACGTCGGGCGTCGCTCGGCCGAGCTCTCCGAGGTGCAGACGGCCGCCGCCAACATCGATGTCGCGGCGATCGATCGACGAGCAGCGGTCCTCGACCGGATCGACGAGCTCTGCGACGGCTTGGAGAGCTGCTTCACCCGCTCGGCCAGCGACGCCGGGCTCGCCACGGCTGCAGAACGCGTCCTCGCCGATGCGGTGGCGACGAGCCCGTTCGACTCGGTCGACGCCGCGAGCGCGGTCGTGCTGAGCCCCGACGAGGAGGAGCGATGCCGAGAGGCCAAGCGTGACCACGACGAGCAGCGGGCGAGAGAGCGGAGCGCGCTCGACACGCTCGAACGCCAGGGCATCCCCGACGAGCGGCCCGACGCGGCACTGGCCGAGGCTGCAGCGACGGCTGCCAGGGACGCACACCAGCGGCGGCTCGCCTCGCAGCAGACAGCGACTGATGCGACCGGATATGTGATCG
>JAFDWA010000475.1 GCA_018268735.1 Actinomycetota bacterium
GGTCGATGGCGGCGACGACGGCCTGTTCGAGCATCGGACCGGTCACGTCCTCGCCGGGGACGAGGGCATCGACGCCCACCGCGACCAGCTCGTCGAGGAGGTCACGGGTGCCCGGCGAGCGACGCTCCGCCACGTCCTCGGCCGCTCCGTCGAGATCGCAATCCCCGTCCACCACGGCGACGACGGGGATCTCGCCGACGTGGTGCGTGAGCCGCTCGACTGCGGCGACGGTCCCCGGCCGATCCCGGACGACGAGGCACAGCGCGAGGGGCACCGCACGAGGATCCGACGGCCACCGCAGGGGGGTCCGGACCAGGCGATCGGGACCGACGACGTCGAGATCGACACGACCCGACGTGCCGAGCAGCGATCGGAGCAGCTCCCCGTCACGTGGATCGCGGCGAAGCGCGAGCACCGGGAGTCGCCCCCCGGACGAGAGGACTGCAGCGGTGGTGGAGGAGTCCCGACGTGCCATGCGCTCCCATCGGCCCGCACGCACGCTTGATGAGCCAACTGCCCGCCAGGGTGCCAGCCGTTGAGGATGCGCTCAGCAGCACCTCCCGATGCTGCGCCCACGCCGCGTGGGCTGCGGGTCCCCACGTCGACCGGCGACGAGGTTGCTCGCTGCGGCTGCCAGACTGCATCTGTGCAGCGCAGCGAGGTGAACCCGATCCCGCACCCGGTCGAGATCGTCGAGGTCGCAGCGCGGGACGGCCTCCAGTCGGACCCGACGATGCTCTCGACGGACCAGAAGGTCGAGCTGATCGCGCGTGCAGCGCGTGCCGGCCTGCACCGGATCGAGGCGGTGAGCTTCGTGAACCCGAAGCGGGTCCCTCAGATGGCCGACGCCGAGGCGGTGATGGCCGCGCTGCGCTGCGACGCTGCGCTCGAATCGCTCGGGGCCAGCTACATCGGGCTCGTGTTGAACCGTCGCGGCCTCGATCGTGCGTTCGCGACCGGCGTCGACGAGATCAACGCAGTGGTCGTGTGCACCGACACGTTCGCCCGCCGCAACCAGGGTCGAAGCTCCCAGGAGCTGATCGACGAGACCGCCGGGATCTGCGCGGATGCCCGCGATGCGGGGCTGCCGGTGTCGGTGACGGTCGCCGCCTCGTTCGGATGCCCCTACGAGGGCGAGGTGCCCGTCGAGCGACTGCGCGCGGTGCTCGAGGGGGTGCTCGCCGCGGGACCCGACGAGGTCGCGCTCGCCGACTCGATCGGCGTCGCCACGCCGTCCGACGTGCGGGAGCGGGTCGCGCTCGCCGACGATCTCCGCGCCGGGACGTCGACGACACTGCGCTGCCACTTCCACAACACCCGCAACACCGGGATCGCGAACGCTGCTGCGGCCGTCGAGGCAGGCGTCGCTGTGCTGGACTCGTCGCTCGGCGGGATCGGCGGGTGCCCGTTCGCCCCGAACGCGACCGGCAACATCCCCACCGAGGACCTCGTCTACATGCTCGAGCGCATGGGCTATGCCACCGGCATCGACCTGCACGCGCTCGTCGAGGTGGTGCCGTGGCTCGAGGCCACCGTGGCGCATCCCGTTCCCGGCTACCTGTCGAAGGCGGGCATCTTCCCCGACAGCGCACGCGGCGCCGAGTCCTGAACCACCTGATCGACCTCACCGCGGCTCGGGATCGTGACCGGACCGAACCGTCGGTGCTCGCTCACCTCGACGCCGAACGGGTGCATCCCCCAGGTGTCGCTGCGGTCGGGGTCACCCCACCGGTCGAACGTAGCGGTCGCTGCCGATGAACATCGGGTCACTCATGCCACGGGCTCGCCGGTGGCATGGTGGAGACGTCCACGGAACGGTGCGTCACGACGACGCGCCCCGATGTG
>JAFDWA010000476.1 GCA_018268735.1 Actinomycetota bacterium
AGAACATCATCCCCCAGTTCCAGGGGGTATGGTCCGGCAACGGCCACGTGAACAAGCGGCCGGACCGGACCGAGATCCCAGCCGTGCGTGGCGCCATTCTCGACCGCGTCGAGGTCTGGGCCCGCGAGGTCCAGGACCAAGTGCTCGACACCGTCGTCCGGTGGGTCGGGCAGTACGGGATCCGCGTGACGATCGAGGTGGTCCGACAAGCGTGTGAACTCGTCGGCCGCACCTATCCGGCGGAGCTGCGAGGCGAGTCGACGCAGGGTCTGAACAGCGCTCGTGACGCTGGGGTCAACGTGCAGACGCAGGTGGAGAAGGCGAACGTTAAGCGGGGCATCCCGCAGAGCATCCGCGGTGCGCTCAAGGATCTCGTGCGCGTCCAGGTCGAGGCGCTCACCGAGCGGGACGTCCGCGAGGTTGCAGCTGCGGTTCTGGAAGACCTCTCGGCGAACCTGCTCACCCCGATGCTCAAGTCGCTCGGCGAGGCCCGGGAGGAGCTGAACGACGACTTCGGCGGTCGCCGCTTCGCCCTGTTGAGCGATGAGTCCGTGCCGGCCGGTCTGCGGCCTCCGGAGAACGAGAAGCTCATCGATCCTATCGCCGAGTATCCCGACATCTACCTCGACCTGCTGACCAAGACGGCGTCATCGGAGGCGGAGGCGGTGATCGCCGCCTTCGCTGCGGAGATCGGTGACGAGACGCAGCGTCGTGACCTCCCCGTTGGTCTGAGGGCGTGGACGATGGAGACTGTGTGGGTGCCGGACATGGCCGGGCTGGGCCGGCCATCCGGCGCCATCGCCGCCAAGGCGGCCCCGTCGTTCTCGTTCGGGGTCGACCGCGTAAGGAGTCGGTGCCGCGAGTGGCTGTCGGCGGATCCGAGCACCCCGATCGGTCGGTACATGTCCTCCACCCTGAAGTCCTACCTGGCGGAAGGTAGCAAGGCGGAGCAGGTCCGTCGGGCCGAGCGCTTTGGCCGCCTGATCGACGACGCCTTCAATGCCGCTAAGCCCTTCGTGGACCTGAACACCACGTGGCTCAGCTCGGCCTACGGGTACCAGGTCTCCTACAACTTCGACTTCTCGAAGATCCCGATCGTGAAGGGCAGGGACAACGGGGAGGCGTTCGACACGATCGACCTCCAGCTCGCCAAGCACGTCGACGATTCGACCCGGCAGGCGGCCTTCGGGACGCACAACCTGGGTGACGTGGAGATCTACTCCTGGTTGAACCCGTTTCATCCGTCCGGTGCGCTCTCGATCAGCCGGCCGATCGTGACGGCCTACAACACCGACGCGAAGGGCGTGTCCGACGGCCGGGGTGCCGGGTTCTGGGGTATGCGACGCGCGCGACCGCTGCTGGAGTTCGTGCCGCTCCCTCCGACCACGGTTCGCACCCTGACCCGTGGATGGATCACTGCCCGACTGCTCGACCAGATCGACGTGGACGATGAGGCCAACACGTGCACGGTCATTGAGGGTGGCCGCCGTTTCGACCTCCTCGCACCTCCACTCGGGAGCCCAGACGAGCCCTGGGACTGGTTTGGCATGGCGCTCGAGTCGTCCCTCTTCGCCGAGATGCTCGCCGCCGGCAGCGATCCCGAGCCGTTGAACGCACTGAACGCGCTCCTCCGCCTCGGGAGCTCGGACGGCTCCGAGCAGCCGTCGATCAACTACACCGAGCCCAACCCGGCGCTCGAGACCACCACGCCTGCGGGCTTGAAGCACTTCGTAGTGGGCGGCGAGCCGCCGACCGATATCGCGTCCGCGATGAGGGCGTTCGCTGAGCTGTTCGAGGCGGTAAAGGTGCCGGTCGACAAGACGTGGGCCCCGGTGCCGTACT
>JAFDWA010000477.1 GCA_018268735.1 Actinomycetota bacterium
GCCTCGAACACCGGGTCCCAGTAGCCGTCCGCGTCGTGGATCGACGGCAGCCCGAGGTACGGCGGGATCTCCGAGAACGTCATGCCGGGGACGCCGCGGTCCGCGTTGCGGTGGATCTCCGCCGCTGCGAGCTGCGGATCCCACAGCTGCACGATGATGCAGGGGATCAGGCGCCCGCCGGTGCCGGCACACCACTCCTCGACCTGCCAGTCGTTGTAGGCCTTGACGCAGAGGTCCGCGAGCTCCTTGTCGGCGGCCTCGTAGAAGCGCTGCCCGCAGAAGCGCACGAAGCTCGACGGGAAGCACATCGACGCCTCGGTCCAGTTGACGTCCATGTCCTCGAGGCGGGCCTTCTGGTCCCAGCAGCCCTTGCGCATCTCGTCGTAGGTGATGGGCAGGACCTTGACCTGGTCGCGTTCGAAGCCGACCGCGGTCTCGAGGCGGGTCAGGGGGAACTGGCCGCCGTCGTAGGCCCACCAGTCACCCTCCATGCCGTCCTCGTCCGGCTCGAAGCTGAACACGCCGCCGACGAAGTTCATCGTGCCCTTCTGGCGGAAGGACCGTGGGCCTGCCTCCTTGAACCTCGCGGGCAACCGGTCCTGCCACACGTTGGGCGGCTCGATGACGTGGTCGTCCACCGAGACGATCTTCGGCAGGTCCTGTGCTGTGTCGAGAGCCTGTGCTGCTTCGTTGTCCGACATGCGGTCGTCCCCCTCGGGCTCTGGTCGGGCGCTCGCGCACCCGACGACCATCCTCCCACGCTACCGGTAGAACTGGAACAGGTTCTAGTTCTGTTCGATGGTGCTCCGCTGCCCAGGACCTCGATCCCCCGGTGCCTGGGCGACCAGCTCGAGGAGAGGACCGAGGATCGGGTCCATCTGCGCGGAGGGCAACATCGTGCCACCCTCGAGCAGCAGGTTCTGGCCGGTCATGTAGGCCGACTCGTCCGCCAGGAGGAAGGCGATCAGCAGCGCCGTCTCCGCAGCGGAGCCGACGCGACCCATCGGGGTGCGCTCCTCGATCCCCAGGCGGCCCGCCGGATCCTGGAGCAGCACGTCGTTGAGGTCGGTGTGGATGAACCCCGGCGACACGCAGTTGACGCGCACCTCCGGTGCCCACTCCAGCGCGGCCGACGACGTCAGCGCGATCACTGCCGCCTTGGCCGCCGAGTACGGCGCCTCGCCGCGGGTCGGGCGAACCCCGGAGACGCTGGCGACGTTGACGACCGACGACGGTGTCCCACGCAGCGACGACGCCGCCCGCAGGTACGGCACCGCCGAGCGAAGACAGGCGTAGGTCCCGGAGAAGTTGACCCGCCAGATCCGCTCGATCTCGACCTCGGTGTAGTCCTCCAGGCGCTTGAGGTTGCCCACCCCGGCGTTGCACACCAACCCCGAGAGCCCGCCCAGCTCCGCGTCGGCGGTCGTCAACGCAGCGTCGACCGCATCGGGATCGGTGACGTCGCAGGCGAGCACGAGCCCACCGATCTCGTCGGCCAGCTCCCTGGCCGGCGCCTCGCGCCGGTCGAGCACGCCGACGCGCGCGCCGCGCAGCGACAGCAGCCGGCACGTGGCCGCTCCGATGCCCGACGCCCCTCCGGTGACGACGACGGCACGGTCCACGAGGCTGCCGGTGCTCATGACGCCGCACCTCCGGCCGCGCCGTCCGATGCGCCGTCGATCACGACGTCCGGTTCGTCGGTGACGAGGAACTCGATCGAGTCGACGTCGAGGAAGCGGCGTTCGTCCGGAGCGACCAGCTCCGAGTAGGCGGGCTCGGCGACGAAGGCCGCGAAGTCGTCGATCGAGCGGAACCACTGCACCGCCACGCCGTCCACGCC
>JAFDWA010000478.1 GCA_018268735.1 Actinomycetota bacterium
TCCCGCCAGCCCCCTCGTTGCGGTGGCGTCCCGGTCGATCCACGGAAGCGCAGGACGAGTCCGATCAACGCGCCGAGCGCCACCGCCAGGACCGCTCGTCGAAGACCGTGCACGGTTCCTCCATCGTCGTCGTGGTGGTGGCTGGGGTGGCTGGGGTGTGGATCGGGCCGTGGGTCCCGGTCCGACGTCGGCGACGCCGGGCTGGTGGGGCTAGCTGGAATCGAACCAGCGACCTCACCCTTATCAGGGGTGCGCTCTAACCGACTGAGCTATAGCCCCGGAACCAGTGCCGGACGAGCCGCGATCGCAGCGACGCGGCCGGCGGGTGAGCGTAGCTGAGACACGACGTCCGCAGCGAGATCGAACCTCCGCTGCGGACCGGGCGTCGGCTCAGGTGTTCGGGTCGTCGCCCACCGGACGAGCGGTCTCCTCCTCGATGACCGACACCCACACACCGCCGATGATGTCGCTCACGAGGTTGAACACGAGCGTCGCGACGACGATCGAGGCCGCGATCCCGAGGTGGAACAGAAGGGAGATCAGGCTGAACTGCCGGAAGAGGAACTCGCCGTCGAGCTTCCAGTCCTGGAGCTGCAGCGAGGAGTTCACGAAGCTCTCGAGGCTCGACACCGTGCCGGAGCTGCGAGCGACCGCCCAGAGGATCACCACGGAGATCATCGAGATGAGCCACATGCACAGCGCGACGAGCACGGCCAGCTTCAGCATCGACCACGGGTCGACGTGGCGGACGAGACGACGCACCTTGCGTGCCTCGAAGCGCTGGCGCCGATAGCCGAGCACCCGGTTCGGGGTGGGGTCCGCTTCGACCTCCACTGCCCGTCGCCGGGGTGGCGGTCCCGGTGGCGGTCCCTCGGGCACGGTCCCCCTCACCGGTCGACGAGGTGCCACCGGCGCGTCGGGTGACGGCCCGGTGTCGGCCGGACGGGTGCTGCTCACGGCGGCGAGCCTATCCCGGCATCAGTCGGTCGACGGTGAGCCCGGCGTGGATGTGCCGAGGCGCTCAACGGGGTCCCGGCGCCGCGGCGGCGACCGACTCCACCCCCTGTCGTCGAACCGCCACCACCGTCACCTCGCCGTGGATGTCGAACTGCACGACCTCGGCCCCGTTGGCCCGTCCGACCTCGACCGCGCCCGGTCGGCCACCGGTGACGCCCGCAAGCGCCACGAGGTCCGCGACTGCGTCGGCTCGGGCGCGGGCGACGGCGGACTCGCCGAGCCGACCGAGCCCTGCGAGCACCGCCGAGGACGCGACGAGCACCCCGGCGACGAGCAAGGTCGCCGAACCTCGCTCAGCCCGCGCCGTCGGCCTCGGACGGGTCCTCGTCGTCATCCTCACCTCCGAGCACCCGGGCGACTGCCGCAACCCGTGTGTCGTCGTCGAGGTTCATGACGCGCACACCGGTCGCGTCCCTCCCCTGGATCGAGATCGTGTCCACGGCGGTGCGGATCACCACACCCGAGTCGTTGATGAGGAAGATCTCGTCGTCGTCGGCGACGAGCAGCCCGGTGATGATGCGACCACGATCGGCGTGCAGTCGGTGCGCCCGCACGCCCTGGCCGCCACGACCCTGCGTGTTGAACTGCATCACCTCGGTTCGCTTGCCGTAGCCGGCATCGGTGATCGTGAGCAGCCGCAGGTCGGGTGCAACCGAGCCGGCGCCGACCACTCGGTCGCCGGGTCGGAGCTTCATGCCTCGGACGCCGCTGGCGGTGCGCCCCATCGGCCGGACGTCGGTCTCGGAGAAGCGGATCCCCTGCCCGCCTTCGGAGACCACCAGGATCTCGTCCTCACCGGATGTGGGCAGGACC
>JAFDWA010000479.1 GCA_018268735.1 Actinomycetota bacterium
ACCCGACGTCCGCGTGTGAGATCGACGCGTGGGGGTACGAAACCACCCACGAACGCTGGGTCGGCGAACGCTCAAGGCTTCGGCCGCCGGATCCCCGGACAGCCCGATCAGATCAGGTGGGGTCGATCACCAGGGCCATGAGCAGGGTGTTGAACGCGAACAACACGGCGATCACCACGGTGATGCGGTCGAGGTTCTTCTCCATCACCGTCGAGCCCGCCGCCGACGCTCCCAGCCCGCCACCGAACATGTCCGACAGTCCACCGCCCTTCCCGCTGTGCACCAGGACGAGGACGATCAACAAGATGCCGAGGACGATCTGGACGACCCAGAGGGCGATGTCGACGATGCTCACGGCCGGTGAGGATACCTGCTCAGTGGTTCCGGTACTGAACGATGGCCGCGAACTCGTCGGGCTCCAGGCTCGCTCCTCCGACCAGCGCACCATCGATGTCGGCCTGGGACATCAACTCCGCGATGTTGCCCGGCTTGACCGACCCGCCGTACTGGATCCGCACCTGCGCCGCGGCATCCTCGCCGAACGCGCCACGCACGACGCCACGGATGTGCCCGCACATCGCCTGGGCGTCTTCCGATGTCGCTGTCCGTCCGGTCCCGATCGCCCAGATCGGCTCGTATGCGACCACAAGGGATGCGACCTCCGCGCCGCCCAGACCCGACAGGCCCGCCACGATCTGGCCCTCGACCCATGACTCGGCCTCACCGTCCTCACGCTGCTCGAGCGTCTCGCCGCAGCACATGATCGGCACCATCCCCGCCGCCTGCACCGCCTTGACCTTGAGGTTCACGCTCTCGTCGGTCTCGGCGAAGAGCTGCCGGCGCTCGGAATGGCCGACGATGACGTAGGAGACGTCGAGCTTGGCCAGCATCGACGGCGACACCTCGCCCGTGTACGCGCCGTGGTCCTCCCAGTGGCAGTTCTGGGCACCGAGCTCGATCTTCATCCGGTCCGCCTCGATCACCGTCTGGACGGACCGCAGGTCGGTGAACGGCGGGTGCACCGTGACGATCACCGACTCGTGGTCATCTCCGTCGAGGCGGTAGTGCAGCTTCTGCACCGCTTGGATGGCCTCGAAGTGGTTCTTGTGCATCTTCCAGTTGCCGCTGATGATCGGCTTGCGGGCTGCTGGCATCGTTCCCCCTGGGTCGGGTCGGTCCTGGGATCGCCGGCCGGAGATCAGCCGACGGCGTTCGACGCGTGGCGCAGCGATTCGAGCCCAGGCAGGTCACCCTGCTCGATGAGCTCGAGCGACGCGCCGCCGCCGGTGGAGATGTGGTCGACCTCATCGGCGAGACCGAACTGCGCGATCGCCGCGGCGGAGTCACCGCCGCCGATGACCGTGAAGCCCCGGCACTCCGCGACGGCCTGCGCGACGGCTCTCGTGCCGGCTTCGAACCTCGGGTCCTCGAACACGCCCATCGGACCGTTCCACAGCACGGTGCGCGACTCGCCGATGATGCCGCCGAACGCCGCTGCTGCACCCGGGCCGATGTCGAGACCCATCCACCCGTCGGGCAGCGAACGCCCGAAGTTGCGGACCTCGCCGCCCGCCGACGGGTCGCCGATCTTCCCACCCGGTCCGAGGCCGACGACGTCCTCCGGAAGGTGCAGCCGGTCGCCGTGCTCGTCGAGCAGCTTGGCGCACGTCTCGACCTGGTCCGCCTCGAACAACGATGCTCCCACGGAGTGACCCATCGCACCGAAGAACGTGAAGCACATGCCGCCGCCGATGACGATGTCATCCGCGATGTCCAGCAGCGCGGTGAGCACACCGAGCTTGTCGGAGACCTTGGAGCCGCCGGTGA
>JAFDWA010000047.1 GCA_018268735.1 Actinomycetota bacterium
GCAGAGCAGATGGTCTACGTGGGGGAAGGCGACGACGTCCCGAAACGCCTCCGCCACCACGCGCTTCCGGAGTCCTCCGGAGGCAAAGACTTCTGGACCGACGCTGTGGTGCTGACCAGCAAGGACGCCAACCTGACCAAGGCCCATGCGCGCTATCTGGAGGCCCGTTTGATCGGGTTGGCCAGGGAGGCGGCTCGGGTTCGTCTGGCCAACGGAACGACGCCCCCTCCCGTGCAGCTCCCAGAGGCCGATGTCTCCGACATGGAGTACTACATCTCACAGGCAAGGATCGTTCTGCCTGTGCTGGGCGTGAACATGCTCCGGTCGACTGCACCACGATCTGCTGAGTCAGGTGGAGGATCGCCGTCGGACTCGCCCATCTTCGTCTTGACCCAGCCGCGAGATGGCGTCGAGGGCTTTGCGCAGGAGGTCGATGGGGAGTTCACGGTTCGTTCGGGCTCGAAGGCCCGGTTGACCTGGTCCGGCGTGGAGACGAGCACCACTGCGACTCGTGGGCAACTCGAGGCCGATGGGACGCTGGTGGTGTCCTCGGATGGTCGGACCCGGGAGTTCTCCCGGGACCATGTGTTCACCAGCCCGAGCGCAGCAGCAGCCGTCCTACTGGGACGGTCATCGAATGGCCGTCTCGAATGGAGGGTCCAGGGCACCGGTGCGTCCTACGGCGACTGGCAGGCCAACCAGATCGCTTCCATGGCCCCGGTGCTCGAGGAGGAGCCCGACGAATCGTGATCCCCGGTGGACGGTCAACCGACGCCCTTGGATGGCCCGCCGTCCTGCTCGGCCGGCCTCAGCTGCCCAGGAACGGGGCCATCCCGGTGCTGTCGACCTCGTAGCGGTGGCCGGGGTTGCAGGTAGCCCACTGCTGCTCGTCGGCGTCGAGGTGTCGGAGGAAGTCGAATCGTCGGCGGACCGTGGTGAGCCAGCCTGGGATGTCGACCGGTTGGGTGAGGTAACCGATGTCCTCGGGTACGAACTCACTGGGGGCACGTTCGCGCAGCACCTCGTCGGCGACGAGGGGGCGGTTGCCTCGACGGTCGTCCACCACGTCGAGGTACACCTTGATCACCCACATGCGTCGGACCAGAGCCTCGTCGAACTGGTGGTGGGCGAACCACGCCAGGTCATACAGGTCACGGGCGAGAGAGACGCGTCGGAATCGGGCGAGCTTCTCGGCGATGGCCTCCTCGAGCGCGATCACCGGCGTGACGGGGAGCGTCACGTCGTAGCGGTCATGGACCGGCTGAGGAACGAACGCCAGATGTTCCGGTGCCAGGAGCAGCGCTCGTTGCGAGACCTCGATGCGTGCGGCCACGTCGGGTCGGCCGAACGGCGTGTCCACCTCGAGCGCGGCCCGGCGCCCATCCCCACCGAGGTCTGGGATACGGAACCGGAAGCCGTCGACCACGACGTCGGCCAACGCCGACATCAGCGCAACCGTGACGTCGTCGTCCGGTGAGTGGAAATCCAGGTCGGTGGAGAACCGCCCGGCGCCACCCGCCCGGAACTTGCGGAGTGAGGTTCCGCCCTTGAACACCAGCCCGGCGGCGAACACACCCCGGTCGTGCAGGTGCGCGAGCGCGTGGTCCTGGGCGATGTCGAGCAAGGCCGGTCCCCGGCCGCCGTGGCGACCCTGGTAGTGCCGAGCGAGGTGGCCCTCGGTGACCCTCACGGCTGGACCGACTCGAAGCTGGGCACGAGAACCGAGTCGATGACCTCGAAGCGCTTGTCGAAGCGTCCAAGGACCCGACGCGGGCCGAGGTAGACGGGGCCGTGCCCGGAAGGGGCGCCCACCTGCAGCGCCTCCCCGGCGCTCGGGTTGCCGCCCATGGCCAGGAGGTAGCCGGCGCGGCGCCACGCTGCCCGCGGAGCCCCCGACAGGCAGCGGCCGACACGGTCCGGCTCTGCGGTGGCGACCGCACGGTGGAGCCACTCGGCGACGTTGGGCCAGTCCTCGAACGCGTCGGGCCGGTGCGCCATGCCGGCGAGCAGTGTTTCGACCCGCCACGTGGGCAGCCCCTCGATCCACGTCAGGTCATCCGGGTCGACGGTGAGCGTCACCAGTCGCCATTCGTCCAACGCCTTCGGTCGACGCCGGCCCGGCGGGAGGGAGAGCACCTCACGCGCCGGGACCCGACCGGCCAGACCGAGCGCGACAGATGCGGATTCCATCGCCAGTGCACCAGGGAAGTCCGGGTCCACGGCGAGCGTGGCGCGCAGTTCGATGTGTCGGTCGCCGGAGCTCAAGCGACCGGCGCGAGCTGCGGGGATGAACTCCCATGCTCCCCGAGTGCGAAGCGGGAGCAGCCATCCGAGCCGCCGAAGTTCGTAGGCCAGCTGCGTACCGCTGCCCCCGACGCCGCTGGCCTCGGCCAGCTCGACCAGGTCCGAGGCGATGACAACCTGCGGCTGATCCAGCTCCAGCGCTTGGATCACTGGTGCCAACCTCGCAGGAATCGCTCGAGCCTCCTCGACTGACATTGATACTCCTTTCTGGTGTCATGGTAACCAGATAAGCGCTTAGCTGACACGCCAGGTCCGGAGGGGCGTTTCCGCAGCGCCCCGCGAGAATCCCCCGGCCGCTCCGATTCGGAGGTGTTCGCCATCGTCCGGGCGATCGCGAGAACCCCCGGAATTGCAGCCGTCTGCGCCCGTCACCATCCGTTTAGGTCGGCCCATGAGTCGCTTTCAAGGTGGCGGCACGGGTTCGAATCCCGTTGGGGGTGCCACGCATGAAGCCCCTGGTGAGCAAACGAAACCGTTGCCACACCAGGGGTTTCGGCGTTCCGGAGCCAGCCGCTCGCGCCGGGGGCCGTCTCGGGGCGAGGATTCGGTTCCTTCGTCGCGGCAGAGATCGCCGCTACCACCGATGCTCGGTGGGCGAAGACCGCGAACCGCGGCGTCGTGGGGATGATGAACGAGTTCAGCTTCCTCGCAGAGGTCGACCGAGCCCACGGGCGCGGCGAGGATCTGGTGTCGATGGCGGTCCGGCTCGCCGGGGACCCCGTGCGGCCCGCTCCACAAGCGCCATGCCTTCCCCGACCGAGAGCTCGCGGCCCTCATCACCTCGCACCTTCCTGAGTGAGCAACGCAAGAATACGGCATTTCTTACGAACAACATAAGAATGGGTGAACCTTTGACAACGATTGTTGGTGCGCCGATCCTGACGTGGTGGCCCGAACGATGTTGCGCGATCTCCCCGACCACCTGTTGTCGGAGGGCACGAGCTGGTTCACCGCGCGCGATGCCGCGGATGCCGCCGGGGTGCCGGTTGCCCACGTCTACCCGGGCTTGAAGCGGCTGGCGGACCGCGGGCAGATCTTCTCGCCGGCGCGGGGCTTCTACGTGCCGATCCCACCGGAGTTCCGCACATGGGGCTCGGTCCCCGCGGCCCACTTCGTCGACGCCATGATGCGCCACCTCGACCGCCGCTACTACGTCGGTCTGCTGTCGGCCGCGGAGTTGCACGGCGCGGCGCACCAACGGCCCCAGGTGTTCCAGGTGATGGTCGAACGGCCGCTCGCGGACCGGCGCAACGGGCGGACGCGGCTGAGCTTCCACGTACGGTCACCGCTCGCCGAGGTTCCCACCGAGCAGCGGACCACGCCCATGGGGCACATCGTGGTCTCCACCCCGGAAGCGACCGCACTGGATCTGGCGTCACGGCCCGCTGACGGTGGTGGGTTGGACAACGTAGCCACCGTGCTCGTCGAGCTGGCCGAGGACGACAAGCTCGATGTCAGCGCGCTGGCTGCCGCCGCCGAGTCGTCGACCGTCTCCGCGCTGCGACGAGTCGGCTGGATGCTCGAGCGCTTCACCGACCTCGATGTGACCGAGCTCCGTGGGCCCGCAGCCGCCTCGGCGCCCACGATGCTCGATCCCCACGCTGGTCGCCGCGGTCCGATCGATGCCGACTGGGGCCTCATCCTCAACGCGTCGGTGGAGCCTGACGCGTGATCGCCGCGGCGCACGTCACCCAATGGGCGAAGCGCGCACCATGGCCGACGCGTGAGCAGATCGAACAGGACCTCGTGCTCTCACGGCTGATCGCGGAGATCGCCAACCATCCGCTGCCCGGTCTGTCGTCCGCCTCCCCTACGGGGTCGACTCGCCGTGGTGGAGCGGTCGAGCCGACGTGAAGACCTTCACCTCGGCCGAGCTGGTCGCGACGAAGCTGCGAGCGCTCCACCAACGCCGCAAGGGACGTGACCTGTTCGACCTGTGGTTAGCGCTGACCGAGATGCACCTCGACCCCGCCGAGATCGTTGCCTGCTTCGCCCCGTACCGGCCCGACGGTTACGACCGTGCAGCAGCCGACGCAACCCTGGCTGCGCACGTGACACACCCCGGCTTCCGGGGTGACCTGACCGCGCTCGCCGCACTGCCCGAAGACTACGTCGACACCGCGGCCGACCTCATCACGGCCGAGCTGCTCGCACGGCTCTGAAGACCGGCACGCTCCGCGTCGTTGCGAGGCACGGCACCGAGCACCTCGTGAACCGGCATGAGTGTCAGGGCGAAGTGCCCCAGAACGTCGGGACGGGCCGCTGCATACCGGGTCCGCGCCACTATTCGACGTGCGGCGGTCCTTGCTACGGGTGGATCGTGGCGACGCGGAGGGTTGGCGCGTTCGAGAGGTTGATGTCTGTGGTGACCAGCGTTGCGTCCAGGTGCTCGGCCAGCACGACGTACAGGGCATCGGCAATGGTCAGGTTCGCTCGCTTCGACCACGCATCTGCCAGCAACGGGCGAACCTGCACCCGTCGCAGCGGTGCAGTGGACAGCGACGTCATCGCTTGGGCGGCCCGAGCACTCAGGACCCCACCGCGGAGTTCGGCCCGACGCAACGCCCCGGCGACCTCGGCGAAGAAGTGCTCGGGCACCCACCAGTGGGCGCCCGTCGGGAGCAATGGTTGAAGCCTGCGGCCGGTGGCTGTGTCGAGCAGGAGATCGACGCTTGCCGACGCGTCCAGGACGAGGTCGGTCACCCTGCTTCGTCGCGGGCTTCGGCGACGAGATCGGCGCCGGCCACGTCGAGCTCAGCGGGTTCGGCGTCTCGCCTGAGCGAGTGCAGCCACTCGTCGACATCTCCCTGGACGTCGTCCGGGATGGGAACGACTGCGGGATCGAGTTCGAAGTCGACGACCGGGCGAGGCATGAGTTCATGGTATCCGGGCGATGCGACACCCTCCCTGCACCAATGCCAGCGCGGTGACTCCTGACTGTGAGAGGAGCGGCTCGTTCTCGCTCGAGACGCAGCGATGCTCGCTCCACCAGCCGACCGTCTCGCACCCGGCACACGAGCGGTAGCCTCGAAAGCGAGGTTCTGATCATGAGCGACCCTGCGCGACACGACGAGACCGGACTCGACAGGCTCCCTCGCGACCTGACCGAGCTCGAGTTGGATCGTGCTCCGGTGTTGACGTCGGTCGACGAGCTGCTGATCGAGGACCTCACCGCCGAGGAGGCCGACGCCTTCTACGCCGCCCTCGACGCGTGAACCGAGTCCTCGTCGACACCGGGGTCTTCAGCGCGTCGCTGTCGCGGCAACGCCGCGAACGCGTCCGAGACCATGTGCGAGCGATGAACGGTCGCAGCGTGTTCCTGGCCGCGCAGACTGTCGCTGAGCTGAGATTCGGTGCCCTGGTCGCTGAGTGGGGCCAAGCCCGGAGACTCCGACTGGAGACTGCGATCGGGTCGACGACGATCGTTCCGGTCGCTGACGCTCTGATCACTGAAGTGGCCGAGCTCCGCTACGAGTGTCGGCGTGCCGGTCACCCGCTGGCTGCCGAGCCTCACGTCGCCGACCTGTGGATCGCCGCGAGCGCTCGCCACATCAGTGCCCCGCTGCTGAGCGCGGACTCCATCTTCGAGGGCGCTCCCGGCGTGCTCCTGGCCGCCACGTAGCCGTCTCCCAATTGGTAATCCAGTTGGTACTCCACTCGACGCGATCGGGCCGTTGATGCCGGACCGGCTGGCGCCGAAGCCTGCAACAGTGGTGGATCGCGCCCGCCGGACTCGTCGACGCCGACCAGATCGCCGTTGGCGATCCCTCTCGAGGTAGCGGCACGGGTTCGAATCCCATTCGGGATGCTCGACACGAAGCCCCTGGTGAGCAACGCAAACCGCAGCAGCGCGGCAGCGCGAGGTGGGTGGTCAGCCGCTGCGCTGCTTCTGGATGTTGGCCCACTCGTCGCGCAGCCCGACCGTGCGGTGGAACACGGTCGGATCATCGAGGTCGGCGGCGAAGTAGCCGAGTCGCTCGAACTGCACCACCTCTCCGGGACCGACCTCGCCGAGCGCGGGTTCGACCTTTGCAGCCCGGCTGCTGCGTGAGCCCGCGTCGAGGTCGTCCAGAGGATCAGCCCCGTCGGCGCCGGGGTGCGGCGAACGGAACAGCCGCTCGTAGAGGTGCACCGTCGCATCCGCAGCGTGTGGTCGCGACACCCAGTGCAAGGTGGACTTGACCTTGCGGCCGTCGGGAGCGGCCCCTCCCCTGGTCGCCGGATCGTAGGTGGCGACCACCTCGACCACGTTGCCGTCGCCGTCGAGCACCCCGTCGGTCGCCGTCACGAAGAAGGCGTTGCGCAACCGAACCTCGCGCCCCGGCGTCAGCCGGAAGTACTTCGGCGGTGCATCCAGCATGAAGTCCTCACGCTCGATCCACAGCTCTCCGGTGAACGGCACGGCACGGGTGCCGTCGGCGGGATCCTCGGGGTTGTTGACCACGTCCACCCACTCGACGTGGCCGTCGGGCCAGTTGGCGATCGTCAGCTTGAGCGGGTCGAGCACGGCCATGCGACGGAGGGCATGCCGGTTGTGGTGGGTCCGCACGAAGCTCTCGAGCAGCTCGATCTCGACCGTCGAGTTCGTCCTGGCCACGGAGATGTGCTCGCAGAAGGCCCGCAGCGCCTGGGCCGGATAGCCACGACGACGCAGGCCCCGCACCGTCGGCATGCGGGCGTCGTCCCACCCGTCCACGAGCCCGTCTTCGACCAGGGTGCGCAGCACGCGCTTGGACAGCACCGTGTGGGTCAGGTTCAGCCGGGCGAACTCCGTCTGCTCCGGCCGGTCCGACGGGAGCTCGACGTGATCCAGGCACCAGTCGTACAGGGGTCGGTGCTCGGCGAACTCCAGGGTGCAGATCGAGTGCGTCGTGCCCTCGATGGCGTCGACCTGGCCGTGGGCCCAGTCGTAGGTCGGGTAGATGACCCAGCGATCGCCCGTGCGGTGGTGACGGGCCCGGCGGATCCGGTAGAGCACCGGGTCGCGCAACCACATGTTGTCGGCCTGCATGTCGATCTTCGCTCTCAGCACGCACTCGCCGTCCGCGTAGCGACCGTCACGCATCGCACGGAAGCGCTCCAGGTTGTCCTCGACGCTGCGGTCCCGGTGCGGGCTCTCGACGCCGGGCTGGCCGAACCCGCCGCGCTGGGCCGAGATCGTCGCCTGGTCCTGGTCGTCGACGTACGCGAGCCCTGCCCGAACCAGGTCCTCGGCCCACTCGTAGAGCTGGTCGAAGGAGTCCGAGGTGAACCGGGGAGGACCCGAGGGCACGACGCCCAGCCACGTGAGGTCCTCGACGATGGCCTGGACGTAGGAGGTGTCCTCGGCGAGGGGGTTGGTGTCGTCGAAGCGGAGGTGGCAGGTGCCCTCGAACTCCTCGGCGATCCCGAAGTTCAGGTAGACGGACTTGGCGTGGCCGACGTGGAGGAACCCGTTCGGCTCCGGTGGGAACCGTGTCTGCACCCTTCCACCGAAGCGCCCAGCAGCCTGGTCGTCGCGGACCTTCTCACGGACGAAGTCGACCGGTTCCACCTGCTCGGACATGGCCTGAGAACCTACCGGGGAGCCGCTGCAGCGATGCAGCCCGAGCCGCCAGGGGCTGATGTCCCCGACGTCACTCGAGCTCGCTCCGGAGGCGATCCAGGTTGCCTCGCATGGCCTCGGCCAGCTCCGCGAGGCGGACCTCGACGATGCGGCCCTCACGCTCGGGCATGGCATCGATCGCCCGGTTCAACCCCGACCGCCCCGGCCCGATCCTCGCCCACTGGCGGATCACCACACCCTCACGCAGGGGATCCACCTCGAAGCCCCACTGCGACCACGGCAGCGACGTGGGCTCGGAGACCTCCCAGACCCACCGTCGACCGGGCTCGACCTCGACGACCGTGCTGGTGGTGGTCCACTCACCGAGGTGCTCGTTGCGATTCACGCCCTCGAAGCGGGCTCCGACCGTCGGCGTGGTCGCGTCGTCGAGCCACCTGGCGAACTGCAGCTCGCCTCCGCAGCGGGTCGGCAGCGAGATGTCGCACACCGCCGCCCACGCTGCATCGGGCGAGGTGGCGATGCGTTCGACGACCTCGACGGTCGGACAGTCGCGGTAGCGCATCGACGACACCTCACCTGCCGGCTCGCACCTCGCGCCAGCAGCGAGATCGTAGCGATCGAGGATCGCTCGGATCGTCCCCACGATGGTCGCTGCGGCGTCGTGTCCGGAGCTCCGACGGGCACGTCCGCCAGCGCTCCGTGGTGGTCGAGCTCGCAAGCCACGCTGCGGAGATCCACACCCAGGGCACCTGAACGCCGGCCGCTGCATCACGGTTCGCTCACATGCTCCTGATGGATCCCTGGTCGGAGTCCGATAGAACGGGAACGTGGCAACGATCGTGGCCGTCGAGGACGATCCGGCGATCGCGGACCTGGTCGACCTGTACCTCCGCCGCGAGGACCACCGCGTCTACCTCGCCCCCGACGGCGAGCGTGGCCTCGAGCTCATCGCCGCGCACCGACCCGAGGTCGTGATCCTCGACGTCGGGCTGCCCGGCATCGACGGCCTGGAGGTGTGTCGGCGCATCCGGGTCGAGGACCCGACGGTCGCGGTCATCTTCCTCACGGCCCGCGACGAGGAGGTCGACCGGGTGCTCGGCTTGGAGATCGGCGCTGACGACTACGTCACCAAGCCGTTCTCGCCTCGTGAGCTCGTCGCACGCGTCAAGGCGCAGCTCCGTCGTGCCGCGGCGGTCGTCGCGTGCGTCGATGAGCCGCCGTCGGTCGTCGAGGTCGGCGCGGTCGAGGTCGACCTCGGTCGCCACGAGGTCCGCGTCGCTGGACGGCCCGTCGGGCTGACGACCCAGGAGTTCGACCTGCTCGCCCTCCTGTGCGCGAACCGTGGCCTC
>JAFDWA010000480.1 GCA_018268735.1 Actinomycetota bacterium
GTGGTCGTGCTGGGCGGCGGGCTCATCGCGACTGGCGAGGAGCTGCTCGGCAGGGTGCGGTCGATCGTCGCCGAGCGGTACCCGGCAGCGAGCGATCAGCGTGACGTCGCGATCATCGGATCGCCGGGCGGGCCGGAGGCGGGTGGGCTCGGCGCCGCGCTGCTCGTCCACGTGGGAGCCCGCGGCGGTTGGGGTGAACCCCCGTCGGAGATCTCGCTCGATCAGCGGATCTGACGGACCCGACCGGTCCCACCAACCAGGTTGCTGCTCGGGAGGCGATGACCGGGCACGATCGAACCCGTACCGGCGGGGAGCCAGGTGGGCGGTAGCGTCTGACCCATGGAGTTCCGTCGGATCACCGAGCTGCCGCCGTACGTGTTCACGATCATCGACTCGTTGAAGGTGGCGGCCCGGCGGGAGGGCGCCGACATCATCGACCTCGGGTTCGGCAACCCGGATCTCCCATCGCCCACGGTCGCTGTCGAGAAGCTGTGCGAGGCTGCGCACAACGAGCGCAACCACCGCTACTCGGCGTCTCGGGGCATCCCGAAGCTCCGCGAGGCGGCCGCCAACTACTACCGCCACCGCTTCGGCGTGGAGCTCGATCCCGACACAGAGGTGATCGCGACGATCGGTGCCAAGGAGGGCTTCTCGCACCTCATGTGGGTGCTGCTCGAGAAGGGCGACGTCGCCCTCGTGCCGTCGCCGAGCTATCCGATCCACATCTTCGGGCCGTTGTTCGCCGGAGCCAACGTGCGCGAGATCCCCCTCGGCACCGGTGACGAGTTCTTCGCCAACATGGTCGAGCAGTGGGAGTACTCCCACCCGAAGCCGCGCGTGATCGTCCTGTCGTTCCCGCACAACCCGACGACCACCTGCGTCGATGCCGAGTTCATGCAGCGGGTCGTCGACTTCGCTCGCGAGCACGAGGTGCTGCTCGTCCACGACAACGCCTACGCGGACCTCGGCTTCGACGGGTACCGTCCGCCGTCGATCCTCCAGGCGGAGGGCGCGAAGGAGGTCGCTGTCGAGCTCTACTCGATGACGAAGTCCTTCTCGATGGCGGGCTGGCGGATGGCGTTCCTGCTCGGCAACCCCGAGGTGGTCGCCGCACTCGCGAAGCTGAAGTCCTACCTGGACTACGGGACGTTCCAACCCATCCAGATCGCAGCGACCGTCACGATGAACGAGATGCGCGACTTCCCGGTCGAGGTGAACGAGGTCTACCAGGCTCGGCGCGACGCCCTGTGCAGCGGTCTGTCGCGGATCGGCTGGCAGATGCAGCCGCCGATGGGGACGATGTTCGCCTGGGCGCCGATCCCGGAGCCGTACCGCGAGATGGGCTCGGTCGAGTTCTGCTCGTACCTCGTGCGCGAGGCGCAGGTGGCCCTGTCGCCGGGTGTCGGATTCGGCCCGGGTGGCGAGGGCCACGTCCGGTTCGCCCTGATCGAGAACGAGCAGCGGACCAACCAGGCGATCCGCAACCTCAAGCGCGCCCTGCCGAAGCTGGGGTGACCTCAGCGGCCTCCGCCACGGATGCCGTCCATGCAGAAGTCGACCACCAGGTCGGCGACCACCTCGGGCTCCTCGCCTCGTCCGTCGATGTAGACGCGGGTCATCACGTTCGTCACGCCGATGATCCCCCACCCGAGCGCCTCGGGGTCCCGGTCGGGGATGCGACCGTCGCCGATCGCCTGCTCCAGGTGTGCAACAGCGTCGCCGACCAGGACCTTCTGCCCTGCGAGGACCGCGGGGGCGAACGTGGCGTCCATGCGCGCGAACTCGAACAGGCGACGTTGGTCGTTGTGGGCGGCCATCCACAGCAC
>JAFDWA010000481.1 GCA_018268735.1 Actinomycetota bacterium
TCAACGTGCTCGCGCAAGTCCTCGTCGCTGAGGCCATGCCCTATGACAAGGAGCGTCCGATTCGCGAGCGTGACGGCGATCAACTGCTGGACGAGCCGACGCTCGGATCGAGCAGCTGTCAGATCTGCGGCTGTGGCGACCATCGTTCGGGGGCGGCTGACGCAACCGTGATACTTGATGACGGGCGTATATCCTCGCTTGAGTCGCGGTACGTCCGTGTTCTCGATGATCACGAAGAGCCGTCGCCGCTCCTGCTCGAGGGCGCGCTCAATGAACTGGTCGTAGTTCGACGTGACGAATGCAGAACAGGGCAACCACGACAAGATCCGATGAGCCGGGGGGATCTCGAAGTTGGTCGGCACGTGGTAGCGCTGACAGAGCAGATCTTCCAGACCGGCACGATGTTGGTGTTGATAGATCGTGTCACACGCAGCCTCGAACGCCATGCCGGCTGTGACGTACCGCAGTTGATGCGCCACACTCTCGACGAACTCCGCGGGCGTGGGAAGACCGAGATACTCACGCCCCCTCTCATCGCGCGTGGACGCAGATGCTGCCGCTCCTACCAGTACCACAAGTCGATCTTCCCGAAGCGCCTGGGCGAGGCTCTCCACAGCGAATACCGCCTCCATACAAGGCTCACGCCCGCTCGAAGGTGAGTTCCAAGCAGTACGAGTCCGCGGAACCGCAGACGACGTCGAGGACCTGCGTCGCGATCGGATCCGGAGAGGGAAACCCCGATCCGTCAGTCACCGGCCGCCTCGCTGCTGCCCAGAAGTGAGTATCCATGCCGCACGGATAGACCTCGAAGACTCGAATGGGAAAACCCTTCGACTTCACCGCATCGCGCAACGTCCGGGTGTATGCCTTCGCTCCCCACTTCGCAGCGGTGTACACCGATTCGGCAGTGCGGAGCTTCTTCGCAGCGGTCGACATGACGTTCACGATGTCGCCACCCGTGCCCGCCATCACTCGAACTGCTGCATCAGACATCGCAATGAGACCAATGAGATTGCCGCGAAGGACTTCCTGGATATCGTCCACTGAGTACGTACCTACGTCTCCGAAGACGCCCGCGCCGGCGCAGTTGATCAGCAGGTCCCAGCGCCCCAGTTCTGCCACCCGAGCGAGGACCGCATCGACGGTGTCCTGGGAATCGACAGAGCCCCGAATCTCAACAATTCCAAGCGATGTTGTGGGTGCCGTTTGGCCCCGAGAAACACCGACAACCGTCCAGCCGCGGTCGACCAGTTGCGTCGCGAGGGCCAAACCCAGCCCGGATGAGCTACCAGTCACGACGGCGGTTCTCTGTTCCTTATTCACGAGTCCGTTCTCCTGCCAGGTTGACAACCGTCGCCCGGAGTTCGTCGTCGACGTGAGGACTCCGCTCGACCCTTCCCATGATGTCAGAAAAGCTCGGCATAGATGGCACAGCGCCGAGGTGCTCGCAGGCCCAAGATCCAGCGCCTGCTGCGACAAGGAGACCGACATCGACGGGCCAGTTGCGCATCAGCGAGTACAAGAGAGCGGCACAGAACGCGTCCCCAGCGCCGGTCGAGTCGATCTGCTCCGTCGGAAGGGGCTCCTGCGTCCATCGCCGTGCGTCCATCGCTGCGACAGCCCCCTTGGGACCTCCGGTGACAACGCACAGCTGTGCCGGATGAGCCTCAGCCAAGCCCGCTGCGAGTTGCTCCAGGGCGCCGTCCTCGCCCGTGAGAGCGCGTGCCTCGGCCTCGTTGCAGATGACGGCCTGGAACTGACTCCTCGCATCTCTCCCGATGTCCAGCACTGGCGCAGCGTTCAGCACCTTCAACCGATGTGG
>JAFDWA010000482.1 GCA_018268735.1 Actinomycetota bacterium
GGCTCGGCTGACACCGTGCGGGGTAGGTTGCCCGGAGAGATGAGCGACCTGCAGCCTGCCGTGTCCGATGAGCCCGTCGACGACGGCGACCGACCGACGCGTCGGCGTCGTGCCTGGTGGCGCGTCGTCGTCGCGCTCGTCGTCGTGGTCGTGATCACGATCGGTGTGACGTTGGCGTTGGACACCCCGGCGATCACGACGTTCTTCGCCGTGCTCCTCGGCGCATTGATCCTGCGCGCCGGCTGGTTCTTCCTGCAGACGGTGGCAACGCCCCCACCACCGCCTCCGGAACCGGGAACGATCCGGAAGGTCAAGCTCGTGTACCGCTGCTCGGTGTGCGGTGCCGAGGTCAGGATGACCGCGGCGCCGACGGAGGACCCCGAACCTCCGAGGCACTGCTTCGAGGACATGGATCTGGTCGCCCCGATCGACTGACCGGGTTCGATCGTGTCGGGGCGTCCTGCACCGCGGAGCTCTGGCGTCGGCATTCGACCTGAGACCTGCCGAGGTCGGCGCGGCGATGACGGTCCACAGGCTGTGGACAACGTTGGGACTTGTCACCTGCTCGTCACCCCGGCGACGTGCTCGCCGACGTCGACGGGGTGGCTCAGCGGTACTGGGTCGCGACCATGATCCCGGCGAGGATCGCGACGAGCCCGCCGACGAGGTACCACCCGTTGCCCCCCTGCGCGGACCCCGGCAGCACGCCCATGTAGTTGAGGACGATCACGAGGAGTCCCAGACCCCACAGCGTGAACATCAGGACCGGCACCCAACGCGGGCTGGGTCCCTTGGAGGCGCCGGTGCCGGGCGGGGTGTAGCGCCCGGCCGGTCGTCGGTCGGCCTTCGGGGTGACCCGCTTGCTGGCCGCGGGCTCCCGCGATCCTGTCGCGGCGCGCTGCTCCGCAGGGCGCTCCTCAGAGGAGGCGTCCCGCGCGCTCCCCTCGGCCTTTCGCTTGACCGGCTTCGCCATGGGCGGGGAATCTAACGGTTCCACGCTCTGGGCGGGCAACCCGTACGCTGCCGACGATGGCTCCTCGGATCCTGGTCGTCGACAACTACGACTCGTTCGTCTACAACCTGGTGCAGTACCTGGGGGAGCTCGGGGCGCACGTCGAGGTGCACCGGGACGACGCGATCACGCTCGAGGACGTGGAGGGCATCGCTCCGGACGGCATCCTCATCAGCCCGGGCCCGGGGCGACCCGAGGATGCCGGCATCTCCAACGAGCTGATCCTCACCTGGGGATCACGGGTCCCGGTCTTCGGGGTGTGCCTCGGGATGCAGTGCATCGGCGACGTGTTCGGCGGGAACGTCGTGCGCGCACCGGAGGTCGTCCACGGAAAGACCTCGCTGATCCGCCACCGCGGCGTCGGTGTGTTCGAGGGTCTGTCCAACCCGTTGGAGGCGACGCGGTACCACTCGCTCGTCGTCGACCGTTCGACGCTGCCGGACTCCCTGGAGGTCACCGCCGAGACCGACGACGGTCTGGTCATGGGGTTGCGCCATCGCGTTCTCATGGTCGAAGGCGTGCAGTTCCACCCGGAGTCCGTGCTCACCCACGAGGGCCACGAGCTGTTGCGGAACTTCCTGCGACGTTGCGGCAACGACCTGGACGGTCAAGGCACGGAGCTCGTCGTCGCCTGAGGCGTCGTCGTCGTGGTCGGCGCCGGCAGCGCGACGGCCACGGTCAGCTGCAACGGGATGCCGCTCGGGACCGAGGTCCCCGCCGGGATGCTCTGCGCGATGACCCGCCCGGCGCGTGCATCGCCGTAGGGCACCGACTGGCTCCGCGTGCTGAGCACGAAGCCCTT
>JAFDWA010000483.1 GCA_018268735.1 Actinomycetota bacterium
CGGTCGTCACCCGCGGCACCCCCGCCGCCTCGGCGAGGGTGAACACGAGCGAGTTCACCCCGAGCCCCACGATCCCCACCAGCACGTAGAGGAGGAACACCGGGTCGACCTGTCGGCCGAGGCGCAGCTCCGCCACGCCGAGCAGGTAGGCGCGGATGACCGACCGGTTCAGCTTCGTCTCGCCGTGTGCGCGGTTGCGGAACGTGTAGCCCACCTCGCTGACGCGCAACCCACGGTTCCGACCGATGAACTCGAGCAGGATCTTGAACCCGCGAGGGTTGATCGACGGCGCTGTGCGTGAATACGCCTCCTCGGTGATCACGAAGAACCCGCTCATGGGGTCCGACACCGAGACGCGCAGCAGCACTCGGGCGATGAGCGTCGCCACCCAGCTCACGAAGCGGCGTGAGGCCGACCAGTCGCCGTAGCCGCCACCTTCGGTGGATCGGGAGCCGACGCAGACGTCGGCGCGCCCGGAGCAGAGCTCGTCGAGCATCGCCGGCAACGCGGTCGGGTCGTGCTGGAGGTCCGCGTCGATGACCCCGAAGTGCTCGCCACGGGCGACCGACATGCCGTCGAGGACCGCGGCGGACAGGCCCTTGTCGTGGAAGCGCCGCATCACGCGGACCGAGGGGTCCACCGCTGCGATCGCCTCGGCGACCTCCCAGGTGCGATCGGGGCTGTCGTCGTCGGCCACGATGATCTCGTGGGGGATCGAGCCCAGTGCGCGGTGCAGCTCATCGACGAGGATCGGCAGGTTCTCGGCCTCGTCGTAGGTCGGGGTGACCACCGACAGCAGCGGAGTCGAGCCGGTGTCCGACGGGGTGTCCGACGGGGGGTCCGACACCGGCGCAGGTGGGTCACCCGAGGAGGCCATGGCCGGCCGATCGTACCGGGCGACGCCATCGTGGCCGCGTACGCTCGGGGTCATGTGCGGTCGCTTCGTCTCCTCCTCCACCCCCGAGGAGATCGCGAGGTACTTCGACGTCGCGGAGACCTCGGAGCAGGCGTCGGAGCACCACGCGAACTTCAACACCGCTCCCACGACCGACGTGCTCGTCGTCTACCAGGACGGGACGAGCCGTCGCCTCGACACCTTCCACTGGGGCCTGGTGCCACGCTGGGCGAAGGACCTCTCGATCGGCAACCGCATGATCAACGCGCGCGCCGAGACGGTCGCTTCGAAGCCTGCGTTCCGGCACGCGTTCGCGAAGAAGCGCTGCATCATCCCCGTCGACGGGTTCTACGAGTGGAAGGCGCCGCCACCGGGGCAGAAGGCGAAGCAGCCGTACTTCATCCACCGCCCTGACGGCGAGCCGTACGCGTTCGCCGGGCTGTGGGAGCAGTGGATCGGTCCGGGGCCCGACGGAGCGGCCACCACGGTGCGCTCGACGACGATCATCACGGGCCCGGCGAACGGGGCCATGTCCACGATCCACGACCGGATGCCGATCATCCTCCCACCCTCGGAGTGGGCGACCTGGCTCTCCCCGGAGGTCGACGACACAGAGATGCTCGGGAGGCTCCTGGTCCCGGCGCCCGACGGACTGATCGCGATGCACGCCGTGTCGACCGACGTGAACAACGTCCGCAACAAGGGCGAGCACCTCGTCGACGCCGTCGGGTCGGGGGCCGACTGACGCCCAGGTGGGCACGTCGACCTGGGCGTTCAGCTCGGGACGTTCGCTCCGTGTCCGGCCGCGCGCAGCGCGGCGCGGATCCGTTCGGCGGCGGCATCGAGCGCGGCAGCGCAACGCCTTGTGGTTGGGCTTTTTGATGGTGCCGCATAACGAACAGGAGAA
>JAFDWA010000484.1 GCA_018268735.1 Actinomycetota bacterium
CGAGCGTGCAGCCATCGAGGCGGACATGCCCGCCGGCGAGCTGGCTCCCGTGGTCGTCCTCGGGCAGTCGGGACCCGAAGCGGTCGACGTCGACCCCATCGACACCTCCGAGGCGGCGCACGTAGCACCGGTGGCGGTCGACAGCAGAGAGGTCCTCACCGAGACGGAGCCGCCGGTCGCCCTGGACGCGACCTCGGTCCTCGATCGTCGGGATGCACTGCTCGTCCCGGTCGAGAAGTCGATGACGAGGACCTTGAAGCGGCTGGTCTCCGACGAGCAGAACGAGGTGCTCGACCGGCTGCGTCGGATCCGACGCGGGTTGCCCGACATCGATGCGCTGCTCCCCGACGACGATGCCATCGCGTTCACCGCCGCCCTTCGCTCCGACTTCGTCGACGCTGCAGCCGCGGGCGCACGGTTCTGGGCAGGAGAGTCCGCTGACGTCGACGCTGATCCGACAGGACGACTCGATCACGAGGTCCTCGACGGCGGACTCGAGCTGCGCGTCGGCGATCTCCTGTCGTTGCGCCGGGCGCACCTGCAGCGCGCCCTGGAGCACGCGGACGCCGACGGCACCGAGCTCGCGGAGTTGGGTGACCACGTCCGTGCGGCCTACCGGGAGTGGCGGACGCAGTCGGTGCCGCAGCTTGCCGGCGACCTCGCCGCCGCCGGATTCGCGCTCGGCGAGCAGGTGGCAGCAGGTGAGGGCACCCCGTGGCGCTGGGTCGCGGATCACGGCGGGTTGCCGTGCAGCGACGCGGAGGACAACTCACTCGCGGGGGCGATCGACTGCGGCGCGCCGTTCCCGACCGGTGACGTGGTCCCTCCGGCGCACCCCGGATGCCGATGCATCCTGGTTCCGGTGCCTCGGTAACCTCGACCGCCGTGCGGATGCCCGATGACATGCCCCGCCCGCGGCGCGAGCGGCGATCCAAGCGCGCACCTGGTCCGAACCGGCTCCGCTGGGTCGTCGGCGGTCTCGTCGCGGTCCTGATCGTGCTCGCGCTGTCGCTCCGGGCCATCGCCACGTTCTGGACCGACTTCCTGTGGTTCGACTCCCTCGACCTGGTCGGCGTGTGGCGCCGACTGCTGTCGGCGAGGCTCACGCTCGGCATCGGGACGACGCTCGTCTTCTTCCTGATCCTCTGGGTCAACCTGCTGCTGGCCGACCGCCTTGCACCACGCTTCAGACCGGTGTCGGCGAACGAGGACGACATCGTCCTGCGCTATCGCCAGCTCGTGTCGGGACGACAGCGAGTCCTGTCGTTCGGTCTCGCCCTGCTCGTGGCCCTGGTCCCCGGGCTCGGGGCCGCGAGCCAGTGGAGGTCGTGGCTGCTGTTCCGCTACGGCGGTTCGTTCGGGCGCAGCGATCCGCAGCTCGGCGTCGATGTCGGCTTCTACGTCTTCAAGCTGCCGTTCCTGACCCAGGTCGTGAACTGGCTGTTCGCGTTCCTCCTGGTGACGACGTTCATCGTCGCGGTCCTGCACTACCTCAACGGGGCGATCCGGTTGCAACCGATGGGGGAGCGCATCACTCCCAACGCCAAGGCGCACCTCTCGGTGCTGCTCGCAGCGGTTGCGCTGGTCAAGGCGGGCTCGTACGCCCTGCAGATCTTCGCGCTGATGTCCGCTCCGGGCTCGTCGTTCGACGGAGCGGGCTACACGACGGTGAACGCACGCATCCCTGCGATCGAGTTCCTGATGCTGGTCTCGTTGTTCGCTGCGGCCGTGTTCATCCTGAACATCTGGCGTCGCGGCTGGACGATGCCCGGCATCGTCGTGGCCCTCTGGCTCGTCGTC
>JAFDWA010000485.1 GCA_018268735.1 Actinomycetota bacterium
ACCGGCAGCTCCTCCTTGGGATCCGGGCCCAGGTACAAGACGGTGCCGCCACTGGCGCAGACATCGTCGATCGTCGCGCCGGGGAGGTCGAACACCTCGGCGGGCAACCCGTCGCCGAGCTGCGCATCGACGTGGTCGGTGCCGATCACGCCCTTGGCGAGGCGCGCCCACGCGTAGGCGGACTCGTTGGTCAGGTTGGAGCCACCCAGCACGGCGACGCCGGAGGGGCCGCGCCCGGCGAGCGCCGCCGTGATCGCCGAGGCCACCTCCCCGAGGGACTCGGCCCAGGTGACCTCGTGGAACGAACCGGCACCGTCGCGCCGCAGCGGCCCGGTCAGACGATCCGGTGAGGTGACGGCCTCGAAGCCGAACCTTCCCTTGTCGCACAGCCACGACCAGTTCACCGGGTCCGAGTCGATCCCGTTGTAGCGGAGCACCTCGTCCCGGCTGGTGTCGATGTTGATCCGGCAGCCCACCGCGCAGGTGCTGCAGGTCGACTCGACCTGCTGCAGGTCCCACGGCCGGGCCTTGAAGCGGTACGGCTTCGCGGTCAGCGCGCCGACCGGGCAGATCTGCACCGTGTTGCCCGAGAAGTACGAGTTGAACGGCTCGCCGGGGAAGGTGTTGATCTGGGTGTTCGCACCGCGGTCCATGAAGTGGATGAGCGGGTCGTCGGTGACCTCCGAGGCGAACCTCGTGCAGCGGTCGCACAGGATGCAGCGCTCGCGGTCGAGCAGCACCGTCTCGGAGATCGCGATGGGCTTCTCGTAGTGCCGCTTCTCCTCCACCCAGCGGGACTCACCCGGACCGTGCGACATCGTCTGGTCCTGCAACGGGCACTCGCCGCCCTTGTCGCACACGGGGCAGTCGAGCGGGTGGTTCGCGAGCAGGTACTCGATCACGCCGTCCTGCACCTTGGACACGAGCGGCGAGTCGGTGGTGACGGTCATGTCGGGCGTGACGGTGATCATGCAGCTCGGCTGCAGCGACGGCCCGCGTCCCGAGTCGATCTCGACGAGGCACATGCGGCACATGCCCACCGGCTGCATCCGCGGGTGGTAGCAGAAGCGTGGGATGTAGGTGTCGTTGCGCTGGCACGCGTCGATCACGAGCTCGCCGTTCTGCACGACGACCTCGCGGCCGTCGACGGTGATGCTCACCGGGTCGGTGACCTCGATCGGTCGCGGCTCCTCGGCCGTGCGCCGCTCAGCGGACATCGCCCGCACCTCCGGTGGTGGTGAGCTCGGCGTCTGACCCGTCGCCTGCGCCGTCGGGCGTGGTGTGCTCGACGAACGCCTCGACGGCCACCGGGATCCTGTCGCGCACGGTGATCTTCGCCTCGAACTCGTGTCGGAACCGACGGATGGCGGATGTGATCGGCGCGACCGAGCTCGGTCCGAGCGGGCAGATCGTCGTCTGCCTGGGTGGGAACGGCACCGCGTCGAGACCCTGGTCCGGGTCGGCCGCGACGGGGTACGGACCCGGGCTGATGTTGTCGGCGACGTCGAGGAGCAGGTCGATGTCGGCCGGTCGGCCGTGGCCGTCGAGGATGCGCTGGAGGATGCGCTCCTCCCACGTGGTGCCCTCGCGGCACGGCGTGCACTTCCCGCAGGACTCACGGGCGAAGAACCGGACGATGCGGAGGCAGGCACGCACCGCGTCGGTCGTCTCGTCCATCACGACGATCGCACCCGAGCCGAGCATCGAGCCCGCCGCGCCGACCGGTCGCGCCTCGAGGGCCATGTCGACCTGCTCGGGGAAGAACCACGGGGCCGACGCACCGCCGGGGATGAACATC
>JAFDWA010000486.1 GCA_018268735.1 Actinomycetota bacterium
CCGATCCGATGCCAACCGCTCCGACGCCTACGACGAGAAGAGCATCCAGCTCCTCGAGGGCCTCGACGCCGTCCGCAAGCGGCCGGGCATGTACATCGGCGGCACCGGCCCGGAGGGGTTCCACCACCTCGTCTGGGAGCTCGTCGACAACGCGGTCGACGAGGCGGCAGCGGGTCACGCCAACCTGATCGAGGTCACCCTGCACCGCGACGGATCGGTGGAGGTGTCCGACAACGGCCGCGGCATCCCCACCGGCAAGAAGGACCGACGACGCACCGCGCTCGAGATCGTCTTCACCGAGCTGCACGCCGGGGGGAAGTTCGGCGGCGGCGCCTATTCGGCATCGGGAGGCCTGCACGGCGTCGGGGCCTCGGTCGTCAACGCGCTGGCCTCGAAGGTCGTCGTCGAGGTGGACCGCGACGGCACCACGCACCGGCTCACGTTCGTGCACCGCGTCCCGGGCCGCGTCGACGCCGACGGCCACTTCGAGCCGGGCTCGACCCTCGAGGCAGTGCGCAAGATCCCCGCCAAGCGCACCGGCACGCGGGTCCGCTTCTGGCCGGACCTGGACATCTTCGACCCCGGCCTCGCCATCGACGCCGAGCTCGTCCGCGACCACTGCGCCCAGGTCTGCTTCCTGGTGCCCGGCCTCAAGGTCCGGCTCCTCGACAAGCGCGGCCCGGGACGTGAGCCCGAGGAGTTCCTCGCACGCGGCGGCCTCGCCGACCTCGTCGAGTCGCTGAGCATCGGCGAGCCGGTCACCGACACGATCACCCTCCACGGCACGGGCACCTTCGAGGAGAAGGTCCCCGTCGACGGCAGGATGCGGTTGGTCGAGCGAACCTGCAGCGTCGACGTCGCGCTCCGATGGGTGAAGGGCTACGACACGATCGTGTCGAGCTTCGTCAACACGATCCCGACGACCGAGGGCGGCACGCACGTCTCGGGCTTCGACCGCGCGCTGACCAAGGTCGTCAACGACTCGCTGCTCGCCGGCTCCAAGAAGCTCGCCAAGCTCGCGAGGTCCGGCAAGGACCGGGCGGAGAAGGCCGACGTCCAGGAGGGGCTCGTCGCCGCGATCAAGGTCACGTTCCCCGAACCGCAGTTCAAGGGTCAGACCAAGCAGGAGCTCGGCACCCCCTCGATCGGCTCGATCGTCTACGAGGTCGTCCGCGACAACTTCGGCAACTGGATCGACGGCGGCGGCAAGAAGACCCACATCAGCGCGCTGCGCGACAAGCTCACCCAGGCGGTGCTCACCCGCGTCCAGACCAAGGCGAACCTGGACGCGCGCCGGAAGGCCTCGGCGCTCAGCTCCGCTGGGATGCCCGACAAGCTCGCGGACTGCCGCTCCCACGGTCCCGACGCCGAGCTGCTCATCGTGGAGGGCGACTCTGCGGCCGGTCCCGCGAAGGCAGGCCGCAACGCCGAGTACATGGCCGTGCTGCCGCTGCGCGGCAAGGTCGTGAACGCCGGCAAGGCGACGCTGAAGCAGGTGGTGGAGAACGCCGAGGCACAGGCGCTGTTCACCGCGATCGGTGCGGGGTCCGGCAAGGACTTCAAGCTCGCGGACGCCCGCTACGGCCGGATCATCATCCTCTGCGACGCCGACGTCGACGGCAGCCACATCCGCTGCCTGCTGCTCACCCTGATCCACGCCTACATGCGCCCGCTGCTCGAGGACGGACGGGTGTTCGCCGCGCAGCCCCCGCTCTACACCGTGAAGGTCGGCGACCGCACCGTCCACGCGTTCTCCGAGGAGGAGAAGCTGACCCTCACCGAGGAGCTCACCAG
>JAFDWA010000487.1 GCA_018268735.1 Actinomycetota bacterium
GATGGTCGCTGGGGCATGCTCCTCGTCACCGCGGACGGTCGGATCCACCGCGGCGCCGGCGACGACAGCTGCGCCGACGGTCCCGGACGTGAAGCGACCCCGTCCGGCACCCGTGACCACGACGACCGTCGCGGCGGTACCACCCTCGTCGGGGTCCCCGCTGCCGTCGCCCCCCGATGTGGGAACGGGTGCCTCCGCTGGCCTCCGCATCCCCGACACCTCCTATCCGGTGCCGGCCGGGGCCGTGTTCATGTCGCCGAACGGCGACGATGCCGCCCCGGGGACCGAAGCGGCGCCGGTGCGCTCGATCCGACGGGCGGTTGCGCTCGTCCCGTCAGGTGGCACGATCGTGCTGCGAGCCGGCGAGCACCGGACCTGGTTCACCAACAGCGCCGGGAGCTCCTACGGCATCGTCGACAAGCAGGTCACGATCCAGGCCTACCCGCACGAGCAGGCATGGTTCAACGGCGCTGACGTCGTGACCGGCTGGCGGGCCCAGGGTGCCGGCCGTTGGTCGCGCTCGTGGAGCACCCCGAGCTTCTGCGAAGGGCGGTACTACGACTTCGCCCCAACTGCTCAGCCGATGGACAACGAGGGTCCGTGCGCCCACCAGGACATGGTCAAGGATCCGGCGTTCCCCGTGGCCGGTGACCCGCAGATGCTCTTCGTGGACGGTGTCCGTCAGGTGCAGGTCGCCCGGACCGACCAGGTCGTCGCCGGAACCTTCGCCTATGACTGGACGGCCCGGACGCTGGTCATGGGCACCGACCCGCAGGGCCACGTCGTCGAGGCCGCGGCGCGTCCGGTGGCGCTCGTCCTGGGCGGGTACGACTCGGTCGTGCGCGGCGTCGGGTTCCACCGGTTCGCCTCCAACGAGCAGAACAACCTGACCGGTGCCGCCGTCTACGTGGGCGGAGGCAGCCCGACGATCGAGAGCTCGGTGTTCGCCGACAACGCCGGTGCGGGTCTCGCTCTGTCCACGCCTCGACCCGGCTCGATCATCACCGGATCGGCGTTCGTCGCGAACGGGGCGAACGGCCTGACGGTCAACGGCAGCAGCCGTGACGGCAGTCGCAACGACCTGCTCATCGTGTCGAACGTGTTCAGGGCGAACAACCTCGAGCAGTTCGGGCGCGGCTGCGTCGCGGCGTGCACCGCTGGAGCGATCAAGCTCGCCCGCATGATGGGATTCGTGCTGCGAGGCAACGTGATCGAGGACACCCTCGGGGTGTGGGGCACCGGGTTCTGGTGCGACATCAACTGCATGGACGGGGTGATGGTGGGCAACCTCGTGCGCAACAACGGCAAGTACGGCATCTACTACGAGGTGTCGAGTCGGGCGATCGTGGCGTCGAACCTCGTCGTGGGCAACGCGGAGAGCGGGATCATGATCGGCTCGGCGACCACCAGGGTCTACAACAACACCGTGGTGGTCGATCCCTCCAAGCCGCTCGCCGAGGGCATCACGATCTACGACGATCCCCGCTATCCGGGCAACCCGGTCGAGACCGGTCCGAACACCACCGGGATCGAGCTCGTGAACAACGTGATCTCCGGCACCTCCGGTCGGCTGCTCGCAGCCCACGAGGGACCCGGTCCGAACAACTCGAAGATCGCCGCCTTCTTCACGAAGCTCGGGGACAACGCCTACCACTCCGCGGGTCAGAACATCATCAACTGGGCCAGTCCGAACACCTCCGCCGGTGGCCGGTACTTCTCGAGTGCCGCGTCGTTCCGCGTCGCGACGGGGTTCGGTCAGGGATCGGTCGACTCGGTCGGCGGTGCCGACC
>JAFDWA010000488.1 GCA_018268735.1 Actinomycetota bacterium
CGGAGCATCCCCATGGCGGAGGAGGCGCTCAGCACGCCCGCACTCCGCAGCTCGGCACGCTCGAGGTCGTCCGCCGGTTCCGAAGCGATCGTCGTCGGCGGAACCCGCAGCGCTGCGACGGTCGCGACGCCGAACGCGACCGCTGCGAGCACCACCACCGCTCCCGGTCCGATGAGCAGCAGCAGGATCCCACCGGGGACCCCTGCTGCGAACCCGGCGAGCCCCGACAGCAGCTGGAGCTTCGAGTTGGCCTCGACCAGTCCGGCATCGCTGTCGACCACGGTCGGGACGATCGCTGCCTTCGCCACCTGGTAGGTCTTCGCCAGCACCAGCATCACGAACGCTTCGGGGAACAGCAGCAGGCTGTTGCTGCTCACCGTCGACACCATCAGCAGACCGACGAGCGCCCGGCCGGCGGCGGAGCCGACCAGCACCATCCGGTGGCCGCCCTTCGCCCGGTCCATCGCCGGGCCGATCAACGGGCCGACCACTGCGAACGGCGCCATCGTGAACACGAGGTAGAGCGCGATCTTCCACCGGGCCTCGGAGGGATCCACGTCGAAGAAGAGCGAGCCGGCGAGCGACATCGCCACCAAGGCGTCGCCGGCGACGGACAGCACGTGGGTCAGCGCCAGACGGCCGAACGGCGAGCTCACGTCCACCCTGGGCTCCAACAGCCGCACCGGATCGGCGTCTGCGCTCACCGCGACATGCTACGGGTCGCTCCGAAGTGCCCGGAGCCCGTCATGTCGCCGGGATCCCCTCGATGGGCGCCGCTGATCAGCGTGGCGCTGCGAACTTGTAGCCGAGACCCCTGATCGTGGTGATGTGCTGCGGATGGGCCGGGTCGGGCTCGATCTTGGACCTCAGGCGCTTGACGTGGACGTCAAGCGTCTTCGTGTCCCCCACGTAGTCGGGCCCCCAGACCTGTTCGATCAGCTTCGATCGCGTGACGACCCGGCCGGCATGCTCCATGAGCACTGCGAGGAGCTCGAACTCCTTGAGCGGCAGCTCGACCAGTCCGCCCCGCACGAGGAGCTCGTGGCGATCCAGGTCGAGCTCGATCCCGCCGATGCGGAGCAGGTCCGCCGATGGCTCCACGGTGTCGCCGGATTCCCGATCGTGGCGTCGCAGCACCGCCCGCATCCTGGCGACGAGCTCCCGCAGGCGGTAGGGCTTGGTGACGTAGTCGTCTGCCCCGACCTCGAGGCCGACGACGGTGTCGAGCTCCGACGAGCGCGCCGTCACCATGATGATCGGCACGCTGCTGCGGCGCCGCAGCTCACGGCAGACGTCGAGCCCCGAGATGGTCGGCAGCATCACGTCGAGGAGCACCAGATCGGGAGCGATGTCGTCGAAGCAGTCCAGCGCCGCTGCGCCGTCGCGGGCGACCTGGACGTCGAAGCCCTCGCGCTGCAGTCCGACCGACAGCGCCTCGACGAACGCCTCTTCGTCCTCGACCACCAGCACGGTCGGCACGGTCGTCCCGACTGCCGCGCTCACGACGGGCCCCCAGCCGTCGGCGTCGCAGACCTGCCGGGTCGAGCGACGGGCAACACGAGCGAGAACGTGGTGCCGACCCCCTCGGTCGACTCGACGAGCACCTCTCCGCCGTGGTTGCTCGCCACGTGCCGGACGATCGCCAACCCCAGGCCGGTTCCACCGGTGCGTCGCGAGCGAGCACGATCGACGCGGTAGAAGCGCTCGAAGATGCGGTCGAGGTCACGCCGACCGACACCGATGCCGTGGTCCGCGACGGTGATCGTCACCATCTGCTGCTCGG
>JAFDWA010000489.1 GCA_018268735.1 Actinomycetota bacterium
CCCCAGAACGCTGTGGGGCGGGCCAGTAGCGTCCCGGGTCATGGTCGACCTGGCTGACGAGCTCGAGCTGTCCGATCCGCAGACCCGCGTCCTCGGCGCGCTGCTCGAGAAGCAGGCGACCACCCCCGACGCCTATCCGCTGACGCTCAAGGCGCTGGTCACCGCGTGCAACCAGAGCACGAGCCGGGAGCCGGTGGTCGACTACGACGCCAACCTCGTCGAGACGACCTGCCAGGCGCTCAAGGCCAAGGGCCTGCTCCGGATCGTGCATCCCGCGGCGGGGGAGCGGGCCACCAAGTACCGCCAGATCCTCGACGAGCAGCTCGGCCTCGACGCCGGCGAGTCGGCAGTGGTGGCGGTGCTGCTCCTGCGCGGCGCGCAGACGGTCCCCGAGCTGCGCAGCCGCACCGAGCGGATGCACGCGTTCTCCGGAGCAGATGAGGTGGAGGCGACGCTGCGGCGCTTGGCGAGCCGTCACGATCGGCCCCTCACGCGACAGCTCGACCGGCTCGCCGGCCAACGAGAGGTCCGTTGGATCCAGCTGTTGCAGCACGACGCGGATGGACGTGGCGCAGCAGCAGCGACGGCGCCGGTCACGCCGGCTCCGGGGAGACGAGCGGCTGCGGCCGGGGGACGCGTCGAGGACCTGGAGGTGCGGGTCGCGGTGCTCGAGGCGCGGCTCGCTGCGCTCGAGATCGAGTTGGGCCTCCCATCGGGCTCGACCGCCGAGGCGACCGCGTCGGACTGAAACGCGTTCTACCGGCAACGGGTAGGGTCCGGCACATGAGAGCGATCGTCTGGGACGGCAAGCACGCATCGGTCGAATCCGACATCGAGGTCCGGGATCTGCGAGCCGGTGAGGTCCGTGTGCGCATCGAGGCCGCCGGCCTGTGCCACAGCGACGTGTCGGTGCTCAACGGAACGATCATGTTCCCTCCACCGGTCGTGTTGGGTCACGAAGGAGCCGGTGAGGTGGTCGCGGTCGCTCCCGATGTCACCAACGTCGCGGTCGGCGACCACGTGGTGCTGTCCACCCTCGGCAACTGCGGTCAGTGCGCGGCGTGCGACAGCGGCCGGCCGACGTTCTGCCGAGCGTCGCAGGGGAAGCTGTCCCGTCCCTTCACACGCGGCTCCGGTGAGGGTGCCGACAAGGTGTTCCAGTTCGCGAACCTCGGTGTGTTCTGCGAGGAGACCGTGGTCAAGGCCACCCAGGCCGTCAGGATCCCAGATGAGGTGCCGCTCGCGTCGGCGTCGCTCATCGGCTGCGGTGTGCTCACCGGGGTGGGTGCGGTGTTCAACCGTGCGAAGGTCACCCACGGCCAGTCCGTCGTCGTGATCGGCGTCGGCGGCATCGGCCTCAACGTCATCCAGGGCGCTGCGCTGTCCGACGCGCTGCCGGTCATCGCGGTGGACACCAACCCGGCGAAGGAGTCCCACGCGAAGCTCTTCGGCGCGACGCACTTCATCTGCCCCGACGGCGCCGACTTCGACCTGGTCGCCGCGGTCAGGGAGATCTGCCCCGACGGCGTCGACTTCGTGTTCGAGTGCGTCGGATCCACCGCCCTCATCCGCACCTCGACGGAGCTGCTCGACTGGGGCGGCACCGTGGTCATGCTCGGTGTCCCGAAGATGGGCGCTGAGGCCGCGTTCGTGGTGTCGAACATGTACAACGACAAGACGATCATGGGCTGCAGGTACGGCTCGGCCCGTCCGCAGCACGACATCCCGCTGATGGTGCAGCTGTACCAGGCCGGCCGGCTCAAGCTCGACGAGCTGGTGTCC
>JAFDWA010000048.1 GCA_018268735.1 Actinomycetota bacterium
GCGACGGCTCGGGGCAGCGGCGGAACGACGCGGAACAGGTAGACCATCCGGTCCCAGGTGTCGCCGACGATCGCGTCGATCAGGATCACCGCCATCGTCCGCTCGGGACGTGTCGCCGCGAGCCGGGCCACGAGCTGGCCGCCCATCGAGTGCCCCGCCAGCACGCAGCGCTCGATGCCGAGCTCGTCGATGCAGCGGCCGAGCAGCTCGGCGTAGTCGTTCATCGCCTGACCCGACAGCGGGAGGCCCTGCGTCGCTCCATGGCCGGCCGTGTCGATCGCGACGACCCGGAACCCCATGCCGACGAGCCGTGACAGCGACTGCGCGTAGAGGAAGCCCTCGGCCGAGAACCCGTGGACGACCACCAGCGGCACGCCCTCACCCGCGATCGTGACGCCGACGAGGTGGCCGTCGGCGAGGGTGATCTCGTGGCGGGCGAGGCGCGGCACCTCGACCGCGCCCGCGGCGATCGGCTCGTCGCGGACAGGACCTTCGATCGGTTCGAGGATCTCGCTCGATTCGATGTGGCTCATCGCCGCACCACGGTACCGAATCGGGTTCAGGAGCGGTCGAACCTCGCGGTGACCGTGGCCGCAGCGGGTGGCCGCAACGGACCGCTCAGCCGGCACCCAGCAGGCGTGCTGCCTCGTCGCAGTCGGTCTGCAGCTGCAGCGACAGCTGCTCCACCGAGTCGAAGCGGGCGTCCCCCCGGATGCGATGGGTGAAGCGGACCGCGACCTGCTCGTCGTACAGGTCGCCGGAGAAGTCGAGTGCGTGCACCTCGAGCAACGTGACCGCACGGTCGTCGTAGAAGGTCGGGCGCTTGCCGACGTACACCGCTGCGGGCAGCACCGCGCCGTGGTCGAGTCGGACCAGCTCGCCCGCATAGATGCCGTCTGCCGGCATCAGCAGCTCGGGAGCGATCGCGACGTTCGCCGTCGGGAAGCCGAGCGAGCGGCCACGGGCGTCGCCGTGGATGACCGGACCCCGCATCTCGTGCGGCCGCCCGAGCATCGAGTTGGCGTCGTCGAGCCGGCCCTCCTGCAGGGCGCGACGGATCGCCGTCGAGGACACCTGTCCGTCACGGCGCGCCGAGCGGCCATCGGACCCGATCAGCTCGTGGCCCTCGACCCCGAACCCGAGCTCGGCGCCGAGCTCGGCGAGCATCGCGACGTTGCCGCGGCGGTTGTGACCGAAGTGGAAGTCCTCCCCGACCACGACCTCCTTCGCGTTCAGGCACCCGACGATCACCGTCCGGACGAAGTCCTCCGCCGACTCCTGTGCACGTTCGGCGTCGAAGCGGACGACCAGGACGTAGTCCACGCCGGTCCCCGCGAGCAGCTCCAGCTTCTGGTCCAGGTCGGTGAGCAGCGGTGGCGCCGAGTCCGGTCGGATCACCTGTGCCGGGTGCCGGTCGAAGGTGATCACCACGGAGCGGCGTCGATCGGCACCAGCGCGCGCCGTCACCGCAGAGATCACCGCTCGGTGGCCCAGGTGGACGCCGTCGTAGGCACCGATGGTGACGACGGATCCCTCGGGTGGCCGGGGGCACTGATCGGTGTCGCGGAGGACCTCCACGGACGCCGAGGGTACTGCGCCGTCAGGCGAGCACGAACGCCGGCTTCACCGTGCCGTCCCGATGCGGCCCGTAGACCGCGAGGAGCCCACCGGAGCGGTCCAGCACGACCCAGGGGCCGCTGTCGTCGTCGGCCAAGCGGAGCCGACCACGTGCGAGCACCTTGCCGTGACCCACGTCCGAGGAGGTCGCATCGTCGACGGTGACCGCCGGCAGCACCCTGGCCAGGGCGGCGGGAGCGAGCAGCGCGCCGGGCTCCAGCGACTCGAGCTCGATCGCCTCCTGCACCGTGAACGGGCCCACGGCGGTTCGGCGCAGCGCAGCGAGGTGGGCGCCGCCGGCGAGCGCGTGGCCGAGGTCCGAGGCCAGCACCCGGACGTAGGTGCCCGCCGAGCACTCGACTGCAGCGTGCCAGCACATGGGATCGGCGGTCGGCGTCACGTCGAAGCGGTGGACCGTGACCGGTCGCGGCGGCCGATCGACCACCTCGCCGCGTCGGGCGAGCTCGTGCAGGCGACGGCCGTCGACCTTGAGCGCCGAGACCATCGGCGGGACCTGGAGGATGTCGCCGGTCAGAGCGCCAGCGGCGGCACGGACCGCCTCGGGCGTGGGGGGTGCCATGTCGTGGGTCACGGTCACCTCGCCGTCGGCGTCGAGCGAGTCCGTCTCGCTCCCGAAGCGGATCTCCGCCTCGTAGGCCTTGGACAGGCCGTTGAGGAAGGTCAACAGGCGCGTCGCGCGACCCACGCCGAGCACCAGCACACCGGTCGCCATGGGGTCGAGGGTGCCGGAATGGCCGACCTTGCGGGTGCCGAGCAACCGACGACTGCGGGCGACCACGTCGTGGCTGGTCCAACCGGCGGGCTTGTCCAGCACCGCCAGCCCGATCGGGCCGCCGTCGCCGGAGGTCACGCTCCCTCGCCGTCGGCGGACGCCTCCGGCGAGTCGGGTGCGCCCGGGTCGATGCCGCGCAGGATCTCCTCGACGCGCAACGCGGAGGACAGCACCTCGTCGGGCAGGAAGGCGATCTGAGGCGTCTTGCGGGCCCTCACCTCGCGGTTCACGACCTGCTGGACCTTCCAGCGCTGCTCCTCGAGCGCCGCGGCGACCTCGTCGGTCCGGCCGTCCTCCTCTGCCTGCAGCGACGACCAGAAGACCTCGGCGTGCTCCAGGGATCCGTCGACGCGGACGTCGGTGACCGTCACCAGCTCGAGGCGCTCGTCGCCGATGCGCTCGAGCTCCGACGCGACGATCTCCCGCACCAGCTCGCCGATGCGGTCGGTCCTGCTGTAGGGGCGCGGAGCGCGACGGTGCGCTGGAGCACGGCGTCTGGCCATGGGCCATTGGTACCACGCGGCGTCACGCTGCTCGACACCTTCTGCCATGAGCGCTGCCATGAGCGTCCAGGTCGGCCTCGAGCGCCCAGGTGACGACGATCACACGCCGACCCCGCTGGGCGACCCGCAGGGACCGGACCGCGCAGGTGACGGCGTCGCTGCGCTGATGTGGGATCTGCCCAGTGTGATCGTCAGGGTGCTGGTGCAGACTGGAACGGTGAGCACCACAACCTCGACGTCAGCGCCACCGGGTGGGCGTCCAACGAAGGCGAGACACGTCAGGTCCAACGCCACCGCGACCCAGGTCGCGCTGATCGCTTCCATCTGCGTGGTCGCCGGGATCGTCGCGATGGCGACCGCCACGGCCTCACCCACGGGATCCACCGTGCTCGACGCCCTCTACCGGGGGGGACTGGTGACCTTGACCACGATCGCCGGGTCCAGGGCACGCCGCTGGAGCGTGGCCGTCGGCGCGGGGATCGTCACCGTCGGGGCAGCGGGGTGGTGGGGGCTCGCAGGTGTCGGAGCCCTGGGAATCACCTTCGCGCTCGCATGGGAGAACCGACGGCACCGGGTCGGTGGCGCTCTCGCCGGGGCCCTGATCGGATCAGCGGCGCTGCACCTCGGCTGGCCCAGGACCACGTTCATGACAGCGATCCTCGCCACCGCTGCCACCACCCCGATGCTGGTCTCCGCCTACCGGACGAGCAGTCGGGCCGTTCGCCGACGTGTTCGGATCGCCGCCCTCGCCGTCGCCCTGCTCTGCCTCGCCGGCTTCGCCGGACTCCTCGCGTTCACGGTGACGCAACGATCGAACGTCGAGTCCGCGATCCATGAGGCGCTCGGTGCGGCGGATCGCATCGGTTCACCCTCGCGTGATGCGTCGACCATCGGCTTCGCTGCTGCACGGCAGCGACTCGAGACCGTCGCCGAGGCTGCAGGTGCCCCATGGATGCTGCCGGCCCGGGCGCTCCCCGTGATCGGCATCAACGTCAACTCGATCCGGGAGTCGGCGGCCGCCGGCGCCGCCCTCGCAGGAGCCGCTGAGCGCGTCACCTCCGACGTCGACTACCGACGGCTCCACCGCCCTGGTGGCGGCATCGACCTCGCCGTGCTCGAGAGCTTCCGAGCACCGCTCACCGATGTCGACGACGCGCTTGCGGCAAGTGACGCCGCGCTGCGATCGGCGGATTCCCCCTTCCTGGTGGCGCCGGTCGCCGAACGCATGGCCTCGCTCAGCCGTCGCGTGTCGACCGCCCACCACGACGCCACCACTGCTCGGATGGGGGCGCAGTACGGCCCCGCGATGCTCGGCGGGTCCGGCGATCGGCGATACCTGCTGCTCCTGGGCAACCCCGCAGAGGCGCGGGACCTCGGGGGCCACCTGGGCAACTGGGCAGAGGTCGTCGCGAGCGGCGGTCACCTCCGCGTCGTGCGCGTCGGAGAGCCCTACGACATGTTCGGGCCCTCCTCACCGGAGCGGCCGTTCCTCCCGAACGTCGACTCGTTCCCTCGTTCCCTCACCGAGATGAATCCGACGCTGTACCCCCAGAACTGGGGAGCGACCCCCGACTTCCCGACGGTGGCGAGGCTCGCGACAGAGCTGTACCCGCAGGTGCCCGAGGGCGGACCGGTGGACGGCGTGATCTACGCCGACACGAAGGCGTTCGCCGCAGCGCTCGCGATCACTGGTCCGATCCCGATCCCGGGAACGGACCAGGAGGTCGACAGCGCCGGCGCCTCCGAGTTCCTCGAACGCGGCCAGTACTCCATGTTCGAACGTGCCTCTGAGGGCGACCGTGCCGTGAGCCAGCTCGTGAGGGATGCTCTGGGCCGACTGCTCGAGGGGCGACTCCCGGCTCCGGACGCAGTCGCCGCGAACTTCGGACCGGCGGTCGATGACGGACATCTCCGCTTCATCCCGACCCGCCACGACGAGTCGGCGTTCACCGAGCGACTCGGGCTCGAAGGTGCGGTGCAGCCACGTCCGGGAGAGGACCTGCTGATGGTCATCAACCGCAACGTGAATCCGTCGAAGATCGACTCGTACCTCCAGCGCTCGATCACCGATGACGTCACCTTCGACCCTGCGACCGGTGACGTGCACACGCGCCTGCAGATCTCGTTGACGAACTCGGCGCCCGCAAGCGGCCTGCCGAAGGTGGTGGGAAATCCCCCGCCCGGTGCGCTGCCAGGCACCAATCGCACCGAGCTCGCTGTGCTCACGCCGTTCAGGGCCACCAAGGCGATGCTCGACGGCGATCCTGTTGCGACCGGCACCAGGGCCGACGTCCACGGCCTGGACCGGCACAGCATCCTCGTGGAGCTCGCACCCGGACAGACACGCGTCGTCGAGATCGATCTGCAGGGAAGGGTGCAGGGGCCGGACTATCGACTCAAGTGGATCGGTCAGGCGCTTGCCAACCCCGAGACCGCGCTGCTCTCGATCCGCTCGACGGGAGCGGTGTTCACCGGTGGCGACCCGACCGCTTCGACACCACTCACCCAGGGTGCCCGGACGTTCACGTTCCGCACAGATCGATGAGCACCTGATGCAACGGACACGTTCGGAGCCCGTCAGAAGCAGAATCACCCATGGATCATCAGGACTTGTACTGGACTCGGCTACGCTGAGTTGCCACACTGCAAGTTGGTTTGCGTCACAAGGGTGGATGTCAACCGGCAGGTCAGTGCACGTTGGTGTGCGGACCGTGAGGAGGAGCCGACGTCATGGGTGAGATCTGGGGACCGAGTCGACCGAGGAGGGTTGGGGGCCTACGGGCCCCGATGCTCGCTGCAGTCGCGTCAACCGTGCTGCTGTTCGCGCTGGCGGGATGCACCGTCGCCCCACCGGTGACCGGAACCGCCAACCTGCCTGATGGTCCCGGTTCGATCTCGATCGACCAGGGGCCGATCGGGCCCAAGGGCTTCTGCCTCCCGCACGTGTTCGCCCTGTCCTACGTCGCTCAGGACACTCCGACTGCGTTCGTCCTCACGATCACTGCATCGGCATCGATGTGCGAGACCGTCAACCCGATCGCGGCGATCTACGCCATGCCGAAGGGTGCAACCAACCTCGGCAACGCGTTCCCCCAGAAGCTGGCGGCCAGCACGCCGTTCACGATCTCGGGTCCCGGCGTCACCAAGATCACGTTCCACAAGGGCTGCCTGCCGGCCCAGTTCGACGTCGTGACCGGCAGCACCCCGCCGGTGATCTACCCCGGCGGTCCGTACCACGGGCCGCAGCTGTTCCCGTTCCCCTGGGCCGCGGGCGCCGCAGGGCTCTGGTACGGCAGCACCTGCCCCGGCGGCGGAGGCTGCGGCACCTACACGCCGACCAACCTCGCCGTCGAACCGTCGAGCGTCGCACCCGGCGGCAGCATCACGGTCTCTGGTTCCGGCACGCCCGGTACCACGATCACGATCTCGTTCCAGCAGCCGCCGTCCTCGCCGGTCGCGAGCGGCGCATCGGTGAAGGTCCCAGCCGACGGCCACTGGTCGACCCCGGTCACCGTCCCCGCGAGCCTTTCCCCCGGGAAGTGGCAGGTGGTCGCCGGTGTCGAAGGGTGCGAGGTCGCCGCGACCGCTGATCTGACGATCACCGGCAGCTCGACGCCATCCACGCCATCCACGCCATCGACTCCATCGACACCGTCGAACACCGCCAACGTCGCATCGGTCACGACCATCGTGTCCGGGTCGACCAACCCCGGGGCAGCGGTGGCCGGCGAGAGCACGACCAACTCTGCGACGACCTCGGGATCGGGACTCGCCTTCACCGGCTCGACGGTGCGGGTGCCGGTCCTTGCGGGCATCACATTGCTGGTGGCCGGAACATTGCTCCTCCTGCAGCGCCGCCGTCGCCACAGCTGATCGGCCTGCCCGAGAGGGATCGGGAGCGACCCGACACGAGCGAGCGCTCCACGAACCGACCACACCATCTCGCAGTAGCGCAAGGGCCGGATCCGACATCGTCGGATCCGGCCCTTGCGCGTCGAGCACCTCTCGCCACATCGACACCTCTGCACCCGCAGAGCCGGATCACCCGTGTGTCGACGCGACGCCGTTGATCGACGGCGACGTAGAGCCCCTCCGTGGGTCGAGAGCCCTCTGCGAGCCGAGAACGCTCCGCGGCCCGAGAACGCTCCGCGGCCCGAGCGATTCCAACCGGAGCCAATGCATGCCACCCGACCCCCAGCGGGCCAGGCGTCGCTGAGCACAGGACCGTCCGTGCAGGACGTCAGGACCGGGGGATCTCCCGCAGGTCGTAGGTCTCGATGACGTCGCCCTGCTTGAGGTCCTGGAAGTCCGACAGGCCGATGCCGCACTCGAAGCCGGCCTGGACCTCCCGCACGTCCTCCTTGAAACGCCGCAGCGATGCGATCTCGCCCTTCCAGATGATCGTGCCGTCCCGCAGGAAGCGGACCTTGGAGCCACGGGCGATCGTTCCGCTCTGGACCATGCAGCCGGCGACGGAGCCGACGCGTGGAACGCGGAAGACCTCGCGGACCTCGGCGTCGCCGGTGACGACCTCCTCGAACTCCGGCGCCAGCATCCCGACCATCGCGGCCTCGATGTCCTCGAGGAGCTTGTAGATCACCTCGTAGGTCCGGATCTCGACGCCCTCGCCCTGTGCGAGCTCCCTCGCGTGCCGGGCGGGACGCACGTTGAACCCGATGATCGTTGCGCTCGACGTCGCCGCCAGCTGGATGTCGGACTCCGTGATGCCACCGACGCCCCGCAGGACGAAGCCGATCTTGACCTCGGGTCGCTCCAGCTTGCGGAGGCTCTCTGTGACGGCTTCGAGCGAACCCTGCACGTCAGCCTTGACGATGAGGTTGAGCACCGCCTGCTCGCCCGCTTGGATCTGGGCGAAGATGTCCTCGAGGCGGGCACCGTGGGACATGACCGATGCATCGCGGGCACGCGAGGCCTCTCGGTGCCACCGCTCCCGCGTCTCGGCGACGGCCTTGGCCTTGCGCTCGTCGGGGGCGACGACGAAGTCGTCGCCTGCCAGCGCCACGTCGGAGAGTCCGAGCACCTCGACAGGCGTCGAAGGACCTGCCTCCTTGACCTGCTCGCCGGTGTCGGTGATCAACGCCCGGACCCGACCCCATGCGGGTCCGGCCACGAGGGGATCGCCGACGCGCAGGGTTCCACGCTGGACGAGGATGGTCGCGACCGGGCCACGTCCCATGTCGAGGTGGGCTTCGAGGACCGTCCCACGGGCACGACCGTCGGGATCGGCCCTCAGGTCCTCGAGCTCGGAGACGACCAGGAGGTTCTCGAGGAGCTCGTCGATGCCGATGTTCTGCAGCGCGGAGATCTCGCAGACGACCGTGTCACCACCCCACGCCTCCGGGACGAGGTCCTGCTCCGCGAGCTGCTGCAGCACGCGGTTCGGATCTGCGTTCTCCCGATCGATCTTGTTCACCGCGACGACGATCGGCACCTCGGCCGCTCGGGCGTGTTGGATCGCCTCGAGGGTCTGGGGCATCACACCGTCGTCGGCCGCCACGACGAGGACCACGATGTCGGTCGAATCGGCACCCCGCGCACGCATGGCGGTGAAGGCCTCGTGACCCGGCGTGTCGATGAACGTCAGCGGTCGGCCGTCCTTGACGACCTGGTACGCACCGATGTGCTGGGTGATCCCTCCCGCCTCCCCCGCGACCACGTTCGCGCTGCGGATGCGGTCGAGGAGCTTCGTCTTGCCGTGGTCCACGTGGCCCATCACCGTGATGACCGGTGCGCGGTGCGGCAGCGATTCGTAGTCGAGATCCTCGTCGTCGCCGAGGTCGAGCACCTTCTGGAGCTCGACCTCCTGCTCCTCACCGGGGTCGACCAGGCGGATCTCCGCCCCGACGTCCGCAGCGAAGAGTTCGATCATGTCGTCGCCGAGGGACTGGGTGGCCGTGACCATCTCGCCCTGCTGCAGCAGGAAGCGGACCACGTCGGCTGCCGTGCGGTTCAGCTTGGGACCCAGGTCCTGCGGCGTCGAGGCACGCTCGATGACGGTGACGCCCTCCGGCACCGGCGCGGTCGCCGGCGTGTAGGTGGGGATGTCCATCGGCTGCAGCTCTTCGCGGTTGCGACGACGGCGCCCCTTGCGACGCGGCGGACGCGGACCGCCACCCGGCCCACGTCCTCGGCCGGGGGGTCCCCCGGGTGCTCCCCCA
>JAFDWA010000490.1 GCA_018268735.1 Actinomycetota bacterium
GACCAGCTAATGAGCCCGGTCAGCGGCAACCTCAACCCGCCTGCGGGCACCTTCACCTTCGGTCAGACGTTCCGCCGCTGGGCGACGCTGTGCCAGATCCCGGCAGGTTCGGTCAAGACCGGCGAGTACATCGTTCAGGTCCGCACGAACGCCAAGTCGTCGGCGCCGACGACATATGACCCGACGGTCAAGACCGAGGGCCACAACCGCCTCTCGTTCCGCGTCGGGTTCGGCGCTGCGGGGGTCAACGCCGTCGACGGCACGAACGTGACGCTCGCTGCCCGTGGACAGCTGCCCATCTACGCCAACTCGGTGGGCGCGGACACCCGGTTCTACCTTGCCCGGATCCTCCCCAACGACGCCGGGCGGACGTTGCGGATCGTCCTCTACGACATGGGCGAGTCGAACATGGCCGGCACGCTCAAGGTGCTGCCACCCGCCGAGCTCAGCGGCTCGATGCCGAACTTCACCAACTGCTCGTTCGCCCGCGACGACAACAAGTCGATGAGCACCACGCCGAGCACCTGCTCAGTGGGCAACATCTACAGCACGTCGTCGAACAACTACATGTGGAACGGCCGACTGCTGATCATCGACGTGCCGATCCCGAAGACCTACACGTGCAACCAGGCCCTGGCGACAGGGTGCTGGATCAAGATCCAGATGCAGTACCCGAGCAGCGCTGTCGTGAACGACGCGACCACGTGGACCGCCGCGATCCTCGGCAACCCGATCCGCATCGTCGAGTAGCGGCCTCAGGCCTCAGCGGCGCGGCGCTGCTCCCACGCAGCGATCCGCTCCCCCATCGGCGTCGACGGGGGCGCGTCGGTGAACGGCCAGATCTCCTCGGCGATCGCCCGCCAGTTCGCACGGGCGTGCAGGTCGCCGAACAGCGCGAACAGGCCCATGTTGATGCGTTGGACGATCACCATGGACGGCGGCAGGTTGGCCGCCTTCATGATGTCGGTGTGCTCGCCGGTCAGGTCGAAGAAGCGGCGAACCGAGTCCGAGGACCACTCAGGGGTGATCTCCATCTCCTCGGACTCCATCACGAACTCGTAGAAGTGACCGAAGTACTCGACGAGCTCCTCGTTCGAGACCTCGAGGTCCGGTGACAGGATGCCGAGCCGCTCGATGACCGAACGGTAGCGAGGCACGTCGCGCTCCAGGACCATCGCACGGATCATGTCCTCGAAGTCCGCCACCTCCTGGTCGCTGAAGCGCTTGCACAGGCCGAAGTCCAAGAAGGTGATGCGCCCGCCGCGGTGGAACAGGTAGTTGCCCGGATGCGGGTCGCCGTTGAAGGCGTGGAGCTGGTAGATGCCACCGAACGCGAACCGGTACAGGCACTCCGCCGCGAGCTGGCGCTCCTCGTCGGACCACGTCAGCACCTCGGCGAACGGGGCGCCGTCGACCAGCTCGCTGGTCAGCACCCGTGCGCTGCTCAGGTCGTCGAGGACCTCTGGCACGTGGATGAAGGGGTGATCCCGGTACCGCTCGACGAACAGCCGCTGGTTGTCGGCCTCGATCCGGTAGTCGAGCTCCTCCACCAGGCGCTCTCGCAGCTCGGCGACGATCGGGGCGGGATCGAGTCCCGGGAACAGCATCCCGAGCACCTGGAACAGCAGATCCGAGCTCTCGAGGTCCGCAGCGACGGCCCGATCGACGCCCGGGTACTGGACCTTGACCGCGACCGCACGACCGTCATGGGTCACCGCTCGGTGGACCTGCCCGATCGATGCCGCCGCGATCGGCGTCGGATCCCACTGTCGGAACAC
>JAFDWA010000491.1 GCA_018268735.1 Actinomycetota bacterium
ATCGGGCCGGTTGGCCGAGTCGAGATCTGCCGCCCTTCAGCCCCCGCCGGAGCGACTCGGTCACCATACCCGCACGGGTGCAGCAGGGGCAACCACCCCGGAGGTCCAGCTCAGGTGACGAGGAGGTGCGACAGCAGCTCGTGGCCGGGAACGACCGACGCGTCGGCGACGCCGGCCTCGGTGTACGTGCCGCCCGGACCGTCGACGGCGCTGTCGACCAGCAGGTACGGCACCGGATCGGGTGTGTGGGTGCGTCGGGCCAACGGGGTGGCGTGATCGGGCAGCATCAGCAGGCGCCACGGCCCCATGCGGTCGAGCTCCGGGACCAGGCCGGCGAGGATCTCCGAGTCCCACAGCTCGAGCGAGCGGACCTTCTCGGCCGCGTCGCCGGCGTGGCCGGCCTCGTCGGTGGCCTCGACGTGGATGACGAACAGGTCGAGGCCGTCGGCCAGGCCGGCCAGCGCGGCATCGCGCTGCGCGGCGTAGTCGGTGTCGTAGCCGGGGGTGGCGCCCTCGACGTCGGGCAGGGCCATGTCGGTCAGCACGCCCAGTCCCCGGACCAGGTCGACCGCGGTGGTGATCCCACCGGTGATGCCGTGGTGCTCGGCGAAGTCCGGCATCGACGGCTGGAACCCCTGACCCCACAGCCAGATCTGGTTGGCTGCCACGTCGGGATGGCGGGCCAGCACGGCGCGGCTGGCCTCGGTGACCTCGATCAGTCGCTCGGCCGCCGGGCCGGTGGGCGCGACCGAGGGCCGGCCGGTCAGGTCGTGCGGCGGCACGCACTCGGCATCGAGCCAGTCGGCAGGGGCGACCATGATGTGGCGGTACTCGACCCCGGCGTGGAACTCGAGGACCGAGTCCGGATTTCCCCGTCCGAGCATGGCGTCGAGATCCTCGAGCACGGCGCGGGCAGCCTCGGTCGACGGGTGCCCGCCGGCGAAGTCGACCATCGTGGCGTCCTCGCCGACGGTGACCAGGTTGCAGCGGTAGGCCAGGCGGTCCGCCGGCAGCTTGAGCCCGAGCGACGCGGCTTCGATCGGGGCGCGGCCGGTGTGGAACTCGGCGGGGTCGTAGCCCAGGATCGACATGTTGCCGACGTCGCTGCCTGGCGCCATCCCCTCGGGGATCACCCCGGCTCGACCGACCGTGCCGCGGGCGGCGAGCGCGTCGATCGTCGGGGTCTGGGCGACCTCCAGCGGGGTGCGCCCGCCCAGGCCGTCGAACGGCTCGTCGGCACACCCGTCGGGGACGCAGATGACGTACTTCACCGGACGCTCTCCATCATCGGCCCAGTCTGGCCGACCACGCTCCCCTCCCCGAACTCGGGCACCTGGGACCACCCGAGTGCCGGCGATGTTGTAGCTACCGCGCCACCGAAGCGACCGGGGCCTACAAGTTCGACGGGCAGCCACGACCTTGTAGCCACCGCGCCACCGCAGCGACCGGGGCCTACAAGTTCGACGGGGAGGTCAGCCGGAGATGGCGCGGCGGACCAGGGCCTGGACCGAGGCCAGGTCGGCCTCGCAGTGCTCGACCCGCTCCTCCCGCTCGAACAGGTCGCCCAGCGCGTCGGGCAGCGCGGGCCGGACGCCGACCGCGGCCTCCACCGCGTCGGGGAACTTGGCCGGGTGCGCGGTGGCCAGGCAGACGATGGGCACCGAGGGGTCCGCCAGGACACCGGCGCCGGCGAGCGCCTCGGCCACCCCGATGCCGACCGCGGTGTGCGGGTCGACCAGGAGCCCGGTGTGCAGCTGCACCGACCGGATCACCGCGG
>JAFDWA010000492.1 GCA_018268735.1 Actinomycetota bacterium
CCAGTATGGTCGACTCGGCCCCGAACGTCGTGGAATCGGACAGACTTCCCCGGATGGCCGGCGTGGTGTCCAACGAGGAGTACTGGCACCGACGTGAGCTCGTCGAGCTCTACCGTGGCCTCGACGGCGCGCTCGACTACGAGCTCGACGCCGTCCGGGACGCGTCGATCCGCGCCGGTGCCACCGGAAGGGTCCACGACGTCCACGTCATCGGTGCAGGCGTCGGACGGGAGCTCGCTGACATCCGCAGGCTCACCTCGCCGGCGCGCATCCACGCCTGGGACATGTCAGCGCCCATGGTCGAGGCGTGCCAGGCCCGCATCGACCAAGCCGGCTGGGACGACGTCACGGTGCGGCTGGCGACGATCCAGGAGATCGCCGGGCGCATCGACCGGCCGGCCGACCTCGTCGTCGGGCTGTCCGCGGTGCTCTGCTACGAACCCGACGTCGCCGGCCGCCACCGGAACCTGCGGTCGCTGCACGACATGTGTCGACCCGGCGCCGGGTTGGCCGTCGTCGTACAGCAGCAACGCGGCCGGCGAGCATGGGGACCGTACTTCGCGCTCATGTCGCTCCTCGAGCACACGCCGCTGCGCGACCGCGGCGTCGGGAACCGACCGAGCCGCTATGGCGACGCCGCCGTGCTGCTGCACCACTACGGACGACGGGAGCTGCGCGACCTGCTGCAGCAGGAGGGCTTCGACGCATGCAGCATCGAGTCGCTGCGGGAGTGGGCAGGCCCGCGGAACCGACAGGTCCCTCGTCGCTCACCCAACCCGTTGGTCGCCACCGCGACGAGGCGCTGAAGCCCCTCGGACAGCGAGGACCGGTCGGGTTCAGCGCACCGGGTCCCGACGAGGCTCCAGTTCACCGGAACCCGCCCATTCGCTCGGCACGTGTTCGGGACGCAGGTCGATGACCTCCCCACCCTGGAAGGGATCGAGCTGGGCAGCGACCTCCGGGCTCATCGACGGCACGTGGACCGAGGAGATCAGCGGATGACCCGCAGCCTCAGGCTCCTCGTCGGGGGAGAACAGCACCTCGTGCAGCTTCTCGCCGGGACGCAGGCCGGTGTAGACGACCTCCACACGCCGATCGCTCTCGGCGATGAGACGCTGCGCCAGGTCCGCGATGCGCACCGGCTCACCCATGTCGAGCACCAGGACCCGTCCGTCCTGCTCGGCGAGTGCGCCGGCCTGCACCACCAGCTCGCACGCCTCGGGGATCGTCATGAAGAAGCGGGTGACGTCGGGATGGGTGACCGTGACCGGACCACCGTGGTCGATCTGGGAGCGGAACAGCGGCAGCACCGAGCCCCGGCTCCCCAGCACGTTGCCGAACCGCACCGACAGGTAGGTGCCGTCGAGGTTCTTGCCTGCATGCGACGTCAGCTGCTCAGCCATCCGCTTCGTGCGGCCGAGGACCGAGGTGGCGTCCGCCGCCTTGTCCGTCGAGATGTTCACGAAGCGATCGACGCCGAACTTGCCCGCGAGCTCCAACAGGGTCTGCGTGCCCCAGACGTTGGTCTTCCAACCCTCGTCCGGGTACATCTCGAGCAGCGGCAGGTGCTTGAGCGCTGCAGCGTGGAACACGACCTCGGGACGGTGCTCCGCGAACACCTGCGCCATGCGCTCCGCGTCCCGGATGCACCCCACGACGAGGTCACGACGGTCGAGCAGCCCGCGACCCTCGATCGAGATCTGCACCGCCTGCAGGGCCGACTCGTCCCGGTCCAGCATGACCAGCGACTCCGGCGCGAACCGGTGGATCTGGCG
>JAFDWA010000493.1 GCA_018268735.1 Actinomycetota bacterium
GTCGTCGGTGATCCGCCCTACGTCGTGCACCTCCACGAGCTCGAAACCGGCCTCGACCGCAGCATCGATCCGACCCGGCAGGCGTCGGCGCTCGCGGGTGCATCGCGGGTGCTCGCAGTGAGTCGTCCTGTTGCCGATCTCGCTGTTCGACGCGGTGCCGATCCCCGACAGGTCGAGCTGCTCCCCGGGGTCGTCGAGGTCTCGGCGGTGACGTCGGCACCTGTCCCCGCTGGATCCGCCACCGGCCGGGTGGTCATGGGTGCCGGCGTCCCAGGTTGGCGCAAGGCGACCGATCGTGTCGCCGCCGTCGCTCACGAGCTCGACCGCGCAGGACGACCTGGTGCGGTCGGTTGGGTCGGGGGTGCCCCGAGCGGTCAGGACGCACGGTGGGTCTCGGCGACCGATCCGGTGCGCTGGTACGAGGAGACCGACGACCCGTGGGCGGTGATGGGCGCCGCAGAGGTGGTCCTGGTGCCGAGTCGCGAGGACCCGCTGCCACTCGTCGCGCTCGAGGCCGGGCTGCGCTCGAAGGCCGTCGTGGCGACTCCGACGGGCGGGCTGCCCGACCTCTTGGGAGAGGGTCGGGGAGCGATCGCCCCGACGCACGACGTGTCGTGGATCGCGAGCACCACGGCGAGGCTCCTCGGTGACCCGGCCGAGCGGATGGCGCTGGGCGCTGCGCTGCGTGAGGAGGTGCTGGCCCACCACGACGCAGCGGTCCTCGCGCCGAGGTGGTGGGGCTTCCTGCGGGACGCGGCCGGATGACGACTGCCGACCCGGAGTCGGCACGGTCGGGACCGGTTCTGGCGACAGGCACGTAGGATGGCGGTCTTCGTGCCATGACGACTTGGGGGCGAGTTGACATCTGAACCGACCGATGGTCTCGGGGTCGCAGTGATCGGCTGCGGCTACTGGGGTCGGAACCTGGTGCGGACCTTCGCGCAGCTCGGCGCGCTCGTCGCCGTCGTCGACGCTGATGCTGACAACGCTGCGATGCTGGCGTCGCAGCACTCGGTCCCGGCCCGGACCCTCGACGAGGTGCTCGCCGCGCCGGACGTGGACGCGGTCGTCGTCGCGGCTCCGGCGAAGGACCATGCGGCGCTGGCGGTGCGTGCGCTCGAGGCAGGCAAGCACGTGTTCGTCGAGAAGCCCCTCGCGCTCGACGTCGCCGAGGCCGAGCAGGTCGTCGCTGTAGCGCAGCGCAGCGGCCTCACCCTCATGGTGGGCCACCTCCTGCAGTACCACCCGGCGTTCCTCGCTGTGCGCTCCATGGTGGACGACGGTCGGCTCGGGCAGCTCCGCTACCTGTACTCGAACCGCTTGAACCTCGGGAAGATCCGTCGCGAGGAGAACATCCTGTGGAGCTTCGCCCCGCACGACCTGTCGATGCTGCTGGCGTTGGTCGGTGAGAGCCCCGACCACGTGACCGCAGTGGGGGCGACCTTCCTGAGCGACGACGTCCCCGACGTCACCACGACGCACATGTCCTTTCCGAGCGGTCCCCGCGCCCACGTGTTCGTGTCGTGGCTGCACCCGTTCAAGGAGCAGCGCCTGGTCGTCGTCGGCGCGGATGCGATGGCGGTGTTCGACGACACCGCACCGTGGGACTCGAAGCTCGTGGTGTTCGAGCACGCGGTGACGTGGGACGGTGAGGTGCCGGTCCCGGTCCGGGGTGAGCCGTCGCCGGTGGCGCTGGACGAGGCCGAACCGCTGCGGTTGGAGTGCGAGCACTTCCTGCGCTGCGTCGCCACGGGCGACACCCCGCGGACCGA
>JAFDWA010000494.1 GCA_018268735.1 Actinomycetota bacterium
CTGGAAGGGCACCGACCGAGGCGACAAGCTCGAAGCCGACTTCGCCGCGGTCGGCGTCGAGGTCGCGTACCTCCCCTACACCGAGCGGACGTCCTCGACGATGCTGCGACGGGTCCTGGAGCGGGACCTCGGCGGCAGCTGACCGGTCGCAAGGATCAGCGGGAGGCGGCGATCACGCTGTCCGCATAGCGGTTCAAGGCGTCGAGCTTGTCCTGCAGCGGTTCGGTGTCGGGCCCGGTGACGTAGGGCCAGCGGAACCCGACGATCACCTCGGTGGCGCCGAGGTCCTCGAGGCGCCGCACGCCGTCGACCGAGTAGGCGTCGGCGGAGATGACCTGGATCTGAAACGGCTCGTCGGCCTTCGGTGCGTCCTCACGCAGCTCCCGGAGCCGTGCGACGAGCGCGCCGAGGTCGTCGGTCCCACCGCCGTGGATCCATCCGTCGTGGCGAACCGCACGCCGCAGCGCTGCTGTGGAGTGGCCGCCCACCAGGATCGGCACCCGCTCGTCGGGGACGGGGCAGATCTTCATCGAGGGCAGGTCGAACACATGGCCGTGGAACTCGTGGTAGCCGCCGGCGAGCAGGCCTGCGACGACGTCGATGCACTCGTCCATCCGTCGACCTCGCCCCTGCCACGGCGTGCCGGTCATCTCGTAGTCCTCCGGCCACGGGCTCACGCCGACGCCGAGGGTGAGCCGTCCGCCGCTGAGCACCGCCGCGCTCGAGGCGAGCTTCGCGGTGTGCACGGGGTGGCGCACGGGGAGCTTCAGCACCGAGATCGTGAAGCGGATGCGTTCGGTGGCCATCGCCAGCGCGCTGATGAGCGTGAACGGCTCCAGGAACGGCTTGTCCTCGAGGAACTCGCGGGAGCCGTCGGGGGTGAAGGGGTACCGGGAGTCCGAGTGCTGCGGGTACGCGACGGAGTCGGGCACGAGGAACCCGTCGAAGCCCGCCGCTTCGGCCGCTCGGGCGAGCGGCGCGTAGTGGCTCGGATCGGTCATCGCCTCGGCATAGGTGAAGCGCACGTTGCTCCCTCGGTCAATCGAACTTCGCTCATCGAGTCCGGTCTGCCTGCACGGCGCCATGGTCGTCGGCATGGCCGAGGGATCGCAACAACTCCCGCAGCCACGTCGCGGCGAGGACCCACCGTGCGGTCGGGTCTGCGATGCTCTGCGGATGCTGAGCTACGAGGAGGCCTGTGCCCAGGTCACCGCGCCGGGGACGCCGTTCGAGGTGGTGGATGCCGAGGTGCTCGGCGTGCCGCGACGAGTGTTCGCCAACGCTCCTGCGAGCCTCCGAGATGTCGTGCTCGCGGCCGCAGCACGTGGTGAGCAGACCTTCATGGTCTACGAGGACGAGCGGTGGAGCTTCGAGCGGTTCGGTCGGGAGGTCGCGGGTCTCGCCGAGGCGCTCGTCGGCCGATACGGGATCCGCCGCGGCGACCGGGTCGCCGTCGCCATGCGCAACTACCCGGAGTGGGTCGTGACCTACGCGGCGACGGTGGCGATCGGTGCGATCTCGGTGAGCTTCAACGCCTGGTGGACCGACGACGAGATGGACTTCGCGCTGCGTGACAGCGGCACGTCGGTGCTGATCGCGGACCGGGAACGGGTTGAGCGCAGCCGTCGAAGCTGCGATGAGCTTGCCGTCCCGACCATCTCGGTGCGGGCACCGGAGCTCGTGGCGGTCGCTCCGGGAGCGCCCGTCGAGGCGTGGAGCGACGTCGTCGACCCTGCCGCACCGATGCCCGACGTCGTCGTCGATGCC
>JAFDWA010000495.1 GCA_018268735.1 Actinomycetota bacterium
GGCGAGTCGACCGACGCACCGAACCTGGTGTGCGGTCCGGTCCAGGTGGTGTGGCACAAGTTCGCCCGCTACTGGGACATCGAGCTGCGCGAGATCGGCATGGCGCCCGGGCGCTACGGCATGGACGCCGAGACGATGCTCGCCCAGGTCGACGAGAACACGATCGGCGTGGTGCCGACGCTCGGCGTCACCTACACCGGCATCTACGAGGACGTCGCGGCGATCGCCGCCGCGCTCGACGACCTCCACGAGCGCACGGGCCTGGACGTCGACATCCACGTCGACGGCGCGAGCGGCGGGTTCACCGCGCCGTTCTGCGCGCCGGACCTGGTCTGGGACTTCCGCCTCCCGCGGGTGAAGTCGATCAGCGCGTCCGGCCACAAGTTCGGACTGGCACCGCTCGGCGTCGGTTGGGTGCTGTTCCGCGACACCGCCGAGCTGCCCGAGGAGCTCGTGTTCCACGTCACCTACCTCGGCGGCGACATGCCGACGTTCCAGATCAACTTCTCGCGACCTGCCGGTCAGATCATCACCCAGTACGCCGGCTTCCTCCGCCTCGGCCGCGACGGCTACGCAGCGGCGCACGGAAGCTCGTACGCGACCGCTCGCCACCTGGCGGCCGAGCTGCCGAAGCTCGGTCCGCTCGAGTTGATCTACGACGGCGACCCGGAGAAGGGGATCCCGGCGGTCACCTGGAAGCTCGCGGACGACGCCGGTGCCTCCTGGACGCTCTACGAGCTCGCTGACCGGCTGCGGACGAGGGGGTGGCAGGTCCCTGCGTACCCGCTCACGGGCGAGCTGGCCGGGCAGGTGGTCCAACGTGCGCTGATCCGCATCGAGGTGACGACCGACGAGATCGACTCGCTCCTCGACGACATGGGCGAGGCGATCGCATTCCTCGAACGCCACCCGGTGACGGTGAAGATGACCCAGGACGAGGGCACCTCGTTCACGCACTGATCGACAGCCAGCACTGATCGACAGCCAGCACTGACCCGGCACCGGGCACCAGCGCGGCAGATGCTCAGGTGGGGACCGGTCCCCGTGGACCCGCTGTCACACCCCCTCCCCATACTGGGGTCATGCCAACGCAGCTCACGCTCATCACGGTGCCGGCAGCCACAGCCGTCGGCCCGACAGCGTCCGACGAGCCGGCCGGCGACGGGGCCGCCACCGAGGGCACGGCGACGCGGGATGCTGCGGTGCTCCCACACCGTCGGTCAGCCGACCACACCGGCTGGCTGGACCGCCGGACGATCTCGACCGGTCGACGTGGCGTCGCTCGCGCACGCGCCGCGCTCGCCGATGCGACCCGTCGCGCCGCAGTTGCCGAGGCCGAGCGGGCATCGACGCGGGGAGCTGCGCTCGCCCGTGCCGCAGACCGCTTCACCGGTCACCCCGGCTCGCACGACCACGCTGCCTGAGCATCACGTGCGCGCCCGACGCAGGACCGCATCCGTCGGCGTTCCCGCGGTGGTGACCGCGCTCGCGCTCGTGCTCGTGGCGTGTGGATCCGATCGAACGTCGTCGTCGACCGGCAGCGGCGGTCGTGTCGCCGAGGAGCGCCTCGACGCCAACGCCGAGGTCGAGCGCGTCGTCGACGGCGACACGATCGTCGCGGACGTCCGCGGCAGCCGTGAGCGCGTGCGTCTCATCGGCATCGACACACCCGAGAGCGTGAAGCCCAACTCTCCGGTCGAGTGCTACGGCAAGGAAGCGTCCGCCCACACCCAGGAGCTGCTCCCGGAGGGCACCCGC
>JAFDWA010000496.1 GCA_018268735.1 Actinomycetota bacterium
TGTTCGCAGCGACGAGCGCGAGGATCGTGACGCCCAGGAGCGGCAGCAGCCAGCGGGGGTGGGTCGGTTGCGATCGTCGGCCCGAAGGTTCGGCGCCGTCGGATCGTGGCTGGTGCGCAGGGTCGGTCATCGGGCCGTCGGTGGTCGTGCACACCGGGAGCTCGCGGTGGGCCTACGCTCGCACGCTACCGGCGGTGCTCCGCACCGTGGTGCCGACGCCGCGGATGCAGCGGCGGCACCCGCCCGGCGCGCACAGCGATGCTCGGGTGATCGAGGGAACCGACACCGACGAGGGGGACCCATGCAGGGAACGATGCAGGACCGACCGCTCACGCTGACGCACCTGTTCGACCGGGCCGAGCGGCTCAACCCGACCAAGGAGGTCGTCACCGCGACCGCCACCGGCATGGAGCGCGAGACCTACGCCGAGTGGGCGGCGCGGACCCGTCGTCTCGCCGGCGTCCTCGACTCCCTCGGCATCTCGGCCGACGGACGCGTCGCGACCTTCGCGTGGAACACGGCGCGCCACCTCGAGCTGTACTTCGCAGCGCCGTGCTCGGGCCGTGTGCTGCACACGCTCAACATCCGGCTCTTCCCCGAACAGCTCACCTACATCGTCAACCACGCCGAGGACGAGGTGATCTTCGTCGACCGCTCCCTGCTCGGCCTGCTCGGTCCGCTGCTGCCCACGTTCGAGACCGTCCGCCACGTCGTGGTCATGGACGACGGTGCGCCCACCCCGGACCCCGACGGCGTCGAGCTGCTCGACTACGAGCGGCTGCTCGCCGATGCGGCGCCCGCCGAGTTCTCCGTCGACGACGAGCACCGGGCCGCGTCGATGTGCTACACGTCGGGCACCACAGGGAACCCGAAGGGCGTCGTCTACACCCACCGGAGCACCTTCCTGCACACGATGGCCGCGATGCTCACCGACACCGTCGGGGTCTGCGAGAACGACGTCGTGCTGCCGGTCGTGCCGATGTTCCACGCCAACGCCTGGGGGCTCGCGCACGCGGGCGTGGCATCCGGCGCCAAGTTGGTCATGCCCGGGCCGAACATGGTGCCGGTGAAGCTCGCCGAGATGATCGAGTCCGAGCGCGTCACCCTCGCTGCGGGCGTCCCGACGATCTGGATGGGTGTCCTGCCGGAGCTGGCCGGCCGTGACACCTCCTCGCTACGGGCGATCCCGTGCGGCGGTTCGGCGGTGCCCAAGGCGCTGTCGGAGGCGTACCGGGCGCAGATCGGCCTGCCGATCCTGCAGGCGTGGGGGATGACCGAGACGAGCCCGGTCGCGTCGGTCGCCAACATCGTCAGCCCGCTCGTCGGCCACGCCGAGGAGGAGCTGGCAGATGTGCGGGCGAGCCAGGGTCGTGCGGTGTTCGGCGTCGAGCTGCGCATCGCCGACCAGTCGAGCGGGGAGGTCCTGGCGTGGGACGGCGTCAGCAGGGGTGAGCTGCAGGCGGCCGGCCCGTGGATCGCTGCGTCGTACTACGACGACCCCCGCTCCCCGGACTCGTTCACCGCTGACGGCTGGCTCAAGACCGGTGACGTCGCAGTCATCACACCCGAGGGCTACGTCCGCATCGTGGACCGCACGAAGGACGTCGTGAAGTCCGGGGGCGAGTGGATCAGCTCCGTCGAGCTGGAGAACGAGATCATGGCGCACCCGAAGGTGGCCGAGGCAGCCGTGATCGGTGTGGCGCACCCGAGGTGGGCCGAACGCCCGCTCGCGTGCGTGGTGGTCAAGCCGGGGGAGG
>JAFDWA010000497.1 GCA_018268735.1 Actinomycetota bacterium
CATCGAGGTCGTGGGTCACGACGAGCAGCGCGGCGCCGGCGTGGCGGCACGCACGGGTCAGGACCTCCATCGTCGTGGTGCTGGTCGCACGGTCGAGAGCCGCGGTGGGTTCGTCGGCGAAGACCACCGACGGCCCGACGACGAGCGCCCTGGCGATCGACACCCGCTGCACCTGACCGCCCGACATCTGACCCGGTCGACGGGTCTCGAGGCCGGCGAGACCGAGCGGGGCGAACCACTCCGCGGCCCGGGCGGTCGCCGATCGCCGGGACATGCCGCCGAGCATCAGCGGCAGGGCGACGTTCTCCACGGCGGGGAGCTCGCCCAGAAGCTGGTCGGACTGGAACACGAACCCGAACCGCTCCCGGCGGAGCTTGGTCGCGGTGCGCTGCCCGAGCCGTGAGATGAGCAAGCCGTCGAGGGTCACGTCCCCGGCGTCGGGCCGGGTGAAGCCGGCGAGGCAGTGCAGCAGGGTCGACTTGCCCGAACCGCTCGGACCTACCACCGCGGTGGCGGTGCCCGCCTCGAGGGAGATCGACACCCCGGCCAGAGCGGTCGCGTCGCGGTATCGCTTGGTCAGGCCGGTGGCGACGAGCACCGGTCCCGGTGGGGACGGCGGTGACCACGGTGACGGAGGGGACTGCATGGGGTCGAGCTCAGGAGCGGTAAGGGGCATGAGGTCGATGGTCGGCGTTCGACGGTCTCGGCGCATCGGCCCGACGGTCGCTTCCTCCCGACCGATCGGCCGGGGGTGGGTCGCCCAACACCAACCGATCGGCCGAGGTGGCCGCAGCGGGGGCCGACGTAGCATCGAGCGGTGGACCAGCACGGCCTACCCACCCGGACCCGCACGGCGCCCGTGCCGTCCTCGATCGATCGAATCCTCGACAGGGCGCAGCAGGCCGCTCCATGGGTCGACCGGGCCGGTGACCTGCTGCTCGTCCTCTGCTGCGCCGGGTTCAGCCTGCTCGACCTGGCGATCCTGCTCACCTCGGGACGCTCCGAGACCTGGCTCGGCGTCGGGTTCGGTGCTCTGGGCGCCGTCGCCCTCGGCGGTGTGAGCCTGGTCGCCGTCGCAGCGGTGGCGTTGCGCCGCCAGCTGGGTCTGATCGCACTCGTGGGGATGAGCGTCCTGTCGCTCTGCGCGACGACGGCGTCGCTGTTGTTGGGCGTGTCGCTGCCCCCGTCGTTCGCGGTGCTGTTCGCCCTGGCGGTCCTCGTCGCCCGGGCTCTTCACGTGGAGCCCGAGCTGCCGGCGGCCGGGGCCACCCTCCTGGCGCTGCTGGCGGTCCTGGGCGAGCCGGCCCGCCTCCAGGACCGCGGCACCGTCGAGCCCATGCAGGTCCTGTGCCTGCTCGGGCTCGGTGGAGCGGTGGTCGTTGGTCTGTGGCTGCGGTTCGGGGACTGGCGGCGGGCGAGCAACGAGGCCGCGGTCCGCTCCGACGAGCGGTTGGCGCTGGCCCGTGAGCTGCACGACCTCGTCGGCCACCACGTCACGGGGATGGTGGTGCAGGCCCAGGCGGGACAGCTGGTCGCCGAGAGCGACCCGGCCGCCGCAGTGGAGTCCTTCGCTCGCATCGAGTCGGCGGGGGCCGACGCCATGTCGGCGGTGCGGCGGATGGTGGGTGACCTGCGCGACGACGCACCGCGCGCACCGGGGGCCGGCTGGGACGACGTCGACCGCCTGATCGCGGACGCGGTCGGCGACGGCGTCCCGGTCCGCTGCTCGGTCGAGGCCGCAGCCCGACGGGTTCCG
>JAFDWA010000498.1 GCA_018268735.1 Actinomycetota bacterium
CCCACGCAGGCAGCGCGGTCCACCAACTTCACGGGGCTGGTCGGTCACGGTCTGGCGATCCGATCGGGGAGGTCCTGCAGCGGCACCGCAGGAGCGACGACGTCGACCGGTGGCGCGTGCTCGAAGGTGAGGTGCAGCCGAACCCGGTCACCGGCACGGATCGCAGCTGGAAGCCCCTCCACCATGAGGTGGCTCCCGCCGGGGTCGAGGCGCAGCGAACTGCGGGCCGGCACGTCCAGCGAGTCAGCGCTCACCATCGTCGAGGCGCCTCCTGAGGTGTCGGTCCTGTGCATCGTGACGCGGGCGCCGTCAGGGCTCGTGACACCCACGAGTCGGTCCGCGGCGCCGTGGTTCTCGATCGTCAGGTAGGCAGCCGTGTCGGTCGCGCCGGTCGCACCCACCGCAGGGGTCGTCACGGTCAGACCGGCTCCGGCGGACGCACCGGCGGATCCGCCGTCGCTGCAGCCGGCGGTGACCCCTCCCACCAGGAGGGCCGCTGCGAGCACCACGAAGCCGAGCGGAGCACGCCTCACACCTTCGGTTCCTCACCACCGAGGAGTCGGGGCAGGTCGCGGTTCCAGTCGCTCTGGCGCGTCCCGAACGGGTAAACGATCCTCGCCTGGTCGTCGGGTCCGTAGACGATCATCTGCGTGGCGTGGCCGATCGTCCCGCTGCTGCCGGTCGCGGCCGCTCTGGCCTTCGCCTCCGCTGCGATCGGGACCTTCGCTGCCTCCTGTGCGGCGCGGAGCTGCGCCGGCGTCCCCGTGAGCCCGATGAAGCGGGTGTCGAAGCGGTCGAGGTAGGTGCGGATGCGCTCCGGCGTGTCGGTCGCCGGGTCGACGGTCACGAACACGACGTCGATCCGGTCCTCGGCCTGCGGTCCGAGGGTCTGCATCGAGGCATCCAGGGTGCCGAGGTTGATGGGGCACACGTCGGGGCAGCTCGTGTAGCCGAACATGAGGACGGTGAAGCGTCCGTCGGTCCGCTTGCGGAGGTCGAACGGGTGGCCGCTGGTGTCGGTCAGCGTGAGGTCCGGCTTCGCCTGTGACTCGGGCAGCACCGTTCCCGCCCACGGCTTGTCCCGGCCGTTCATCACGCCGGCGGCCAACCCGACGCCGAGCACCGCGACCGCGGCTGCGACGATCAACGCGATCTGCAGCTTGGGTCGACGTTGCGGCTCGTCGCTCGGATCCGGATGCGGGCCTGTTGCCGGGTCGAGTCCGTCGGGCGGGTCGTTCCGGTTGCTCGGGTCGTTCCGGTTGCTCGGGTCGTTCCGGTTGCTCGGGCTCTCGGGTTCGAGCGACAACGACATCGGCGCTCCAGGCGGTCGGCGGACCTCGGGAAGCTACCAGTGGACCGTTGCCCCGCGGCAGTCACCCCCATGGCGTCCGGGGATGGGGGTGACGCCGAGGTGGACGTGGTGGGATCGGCGCACCGCTGGACGCCGCTGCCGACGCCTCGGTCGTGGTCGTGCACAGGACGAGGGCGTCCTGACCCAGCGCGCTGGCCTCGCTGCACCGGACCGCTCCACGGTGCGCTCTCCCCCTGGCAGCAACCCCGTTACGATCGCCGGCCATGAGCGGTCCGTCGGAGGTCGCCGACCTCGTCAGCGCCGTCGGCTTGCATCCTTCCACGCTCCGACGCGGCGACGTCGAGCAGCGGGTCGGCATGAGCCACGAGGAGATGGTCCGCTGGTGGCGGGCGATGGGGTTCGCCGAGGTCCCCGAGGACGACCTGGCCTTCGGCGACGA
>JAFDWA010000499.1 GCA_018268735.1 Actinomycetota bacterium
CTTCGTCCTCGCGTCGAGCTACGTCTTCTACGGGTGGTGGGATCCGCGGTTCTGCCTGCTGCTCGCCGGATCGACGGTGCTGAACCACCTGGTCGTGCAGCTCGTCGCCCGAGCCCGGACGTCTCGAGGTGCACGGGCCGCCATGGCCGTCGGGGTCGTGGTCAACCTGACGGTCCTCGGGTTCTTCAAGTACTACGGGTTCTTCGTCGACTCGCTCCTCGCAGCCCTGCAGCCGCTGGGCCTCGCACCGACCGCTCTGCTGATCAAGGTCGGGCTGCCGATCGGCATCTCGTTCTTCACCTTCTGCGCCATCAGCTACGTCGTCGACGTCTACCGCGAGGTGCAGTCGCCGATCCCGCTGCTCGACTTCGCGGTGTACCTGTCGTTCTTCCCGCACCTCGTCGCAGGTCCGATCGTGCGCGTCTCGGAGTTCGCTCCCCAGCTGCGACGGCGTCGGAACCGGGACCGCGTCGACGCAGTGCGCGCCGCCAGGCTGATCTGTCGGGGGATCTTCAAGAAGGTGGTGATCGCCAACTACCTCGCCACCGCGATCGTCGACCCGGTGTTCGCTGCCCCCGGCCAGGCCCGCAACCTCGAGCTCGTCGTGGCCGCCGTGGCCTACGCGGTGCAGATCTACGCCGACTTCTCCGGCTACACCGACATGGCGATCGGCATCGCGCTGCTGATGGGGATCCGCTTCCCGGACAACTTCGACCAGCCGTACTCGGCGACGTCGGTCCAGGACTTCTGGCGGCGATGGCACATGACGTTGTCGCGATGGCTGCGCGACTACGTGTACATCCCGCTCGGCGGCAACCGCGGTGGCGAGCACGCCGAGATGCGCAACCTCGTGATCACGATGGCGCTCGGAGGTCTGTGGCACGGCGCCAACTGGACCTTCGTCATCTGGGGCTTCTACCACGGGATCGGTCTCGTGGTGGAGCGACGGTGGCGGGAGCGGCCGCCGCGGCCATGGCAGCGTGGGGTCATCGACGTGAGGGACCCGGGACTCGACGGACCGGGCGCGACCGCCCTGGACGTCCCGCTCGACCCGCCGGCTCCGCCGCGCCCCCCGACGGTGGCTGCGGCGGACCGCCGCGGTGCAGAGCGGGCATCGGGCGCGACGACGCAGGTCATGGTGCGACCAGCGTCCGCTGCGCGACCCGAGCCCAACGTGTGGCTGTCGCGCCTGGCGGTGTTCACGTTCGTGACCGTCGGCTGGGTGTTCTTCCGTGCCACGGACCTGTCGAGCGCGATCACCTACCTCACAGGGATCTTCACCCGTTGGGGGACCGGCGAGCTGGTCACGCCGCTGGTCCTGGCGGTGATCGTCGTCGGGATGGTGGGCCAGTTCGTCCCGACCCGCCTCGGTGACATGCTCGAGTTCCGGGCGTCCCAGCTCCCACCGCTGCTCCTCGGAGCCGGCGTCGGGGTGTTCCTCGTCGTCGTCAACCTGCTCGGCCCCGTCGGGGTCGCGCCGTTCATCTACTTCCAGTTCTGAGGCGCACGTGCGGACCGACGACGAACGACGAGACACGAAGCAGCCCAGGCCCGCGGACGACGGCTCCGCTCACGAGGATCGCACCCACGGCCCCGAGCGACGGCGGGTCCGCTCCACGATGTCGGCCACCTCGACGTGGTGGGCGACGGTGCTCGCGATCGTGGTGTTCGCCGTGCTCGGATCGGGCGGGATGCGCGAGGCGGCGGAGGGCATGCCGCTCGGCTGGCAGCGCAGCGTCGCGATG
>JAFDWA010000049.1 GCA_018268735.1 Actinomycetota bacterium
CACGGCAGCTGCGAGGTCCGTCCAGCGATGGCGAGGCAGCCGACCCGCAGGGTCACCCGCTGGTGAGCACGTCGACCGAGGTCCACCCGCGGGACGGAACAGCGACCGTGAGCTGCCAGAGACCGGTCGAGCGGTCGTGGTCGACCCGACGGTCCGGCGACCGTGGCGCGTGTTCGGCCCAGCCGGTGATCGTCACGTCCTCACCGGCGCCGAGCACGACGAGGCGCACGCCGCCGTCGAGAGGTTGCACGCGCAGTCGGGCGTCGCCGGCGGTCACGAACTTCTCGACGTCACCGATGACCGCGAACCCGCAGTCGAGCACCGGGGCCAGCACCAGGTAGGTCCAGTCCTCGCGCTCCAAGGCGACGGGCCACGCCGCGTCGGCGTCGAGCCGAGTCGCGGTGTGTCTCCGCCAGTTCCAGGCGACGACCGCTCCGGTCGATCGACCCGCTCCGAGCGTGCTCAGGTCGACGTTGGCCGCAATCTGCTCGTCGGTCGGGACGCAGTGCATCGCGACGACGTAGACCCACCGGCCAGCGGGGTGATCGCTGTGGCACTCGGCGACGAGAAGCTCCGGGTGGAACGCCGGGTTGGCGAGCATCGAGGCGTTCGTCGCGGCGATCGGCACGTCGGGCTTGATGATCAGCCCGTCGGCACGGCAGGTGCGCAGCCCGATCTCCGCATCGAACCGCCCGACGCGGTCACCGAGCCCGACGGGCCCCGTCGACAGCGCCGACAGCAGCGCCTCGGGTTCGCCGTTCGCTCCTGCGACGTCGGCGTCGGTGCGGAACACATCCTTGAACGGCATGAGTCCGAGCGCACGGGCCAGCGCGTTCGTGATGGCGAACCAGGCCCAGAGCTGGCCGGCAGTGGCGATGTAGCCGTGGTCGCCGCAGGTGCGCACCGAGGTCACCTGCGAGAGCGTCGTGGTCTGCGCGAAGTCCGCCGGCGTGCCCATGCACCACTGCAGGGTGATGCCCCGGTCGGCAGCGGCCCGGTCGATGCCCTCCTGCCACGCCCGGGCCCGGCCCGGTTCGCGTCGCAGTCCCTCGACACCGAAGAACACCTCGACCAGCCAGTCGTGCTCGAAGGTGTCGACACCCCACGCGACGCACTGGTCGAGCCAGCGCTCGTAGCCCTCCGGCGTGGCGGGCACGGCGTACGGACCGTCGATGTGGACCGGGACCTCCGCGGCGATCGGCGCGTCCGAGGAGAGGTGACGGATGTGCGCGACGAGTGGCGGGTCGCCGAGTCGGTCACGCAGTGCAGCGATGCCGTCGGGCAGCACGTCGGCACGGGGCTCCCACGCGAGCATCGCGGTCGGCGGGACGACCCACTCGTCGGTGTCGAACGGGCGGCTCTCGACGTGCGGGTAGAACCACGAGTCGAGCTGCACCGAACCGACCGGCATCCCCGCGTCGCGGAGCCCCTCCACCGCGGCGACGACCGATCCGGCGACGTCGTGGCCGGGTTCGGTCCGGTACCAGTAGGCGGCGCCGTTGTCGGTCCAGTACGAGGGCCGGCGTGCGAGCGCGTCGGCCCAGCGGCCGGGTCGGACGGTCCCTGCACGCCCGAGCAGCAGCGCGCCCCACGCATCGAGGCACTCCCTCGGACCGGGTCCGGCGAGCACCGCCATCTCGGTGCGGAACCCGGCGGGGACCCGGTCGAGGTCGCCGTGCCAACCGACGCGGACGGTGCCGCCGTTGAGGCCGATGGTCTGGTCGTGGAAGTCGCCGAGCGGTGCCATCAGCAGGGTTCGGCCGCCGCCGTCGGTGAGCAGCAGCGGCCAGCCCGTCGGAGGACGGTGGGGGAGCAGGAAGAACCCGTCGAGCTCCGCTCCGGTCGTGGCTGGGAGGGCGAACTCGCAGTGCTGGAAGACGAGGGAACGAAGTCCGTCGGGCGCTCCGTCGGCGTGACGTTCCGACGGCGTGAACACCGGCCAGCCGACCGACGGCACGTCGAAGGCTCCGGTCGCCAGACCATCGACGTCCTCCGTCGCCGCGATCGTGAACACGACGAGCGGACGGTCCCGGTAGGCGCGGACGCCGCAGCGAAGCGCCCCGTCGGCCACGAGTACCTGGTCGGCCGTGCCGAGGTCGTCGGTGACCTCGCCGACGGCCCCGCGATCGGTCCGGAGCGAGCATCGGCCCGGTCCGAACCAGTCCGCGCCGTCGAGTCCGATTCGCACGGTCGCGTCGTCATCGACGTCGACGGTCAGGCCAGCCGTTGCGCGGAGCTCCATGCGGGCAGTCTGGTCGTCTTCCACGTCGCCGGTCGCCGGATCCAGGCCCGCCGATACGATCGGGTGCGGTGACCTACGACGAGATCATCTCCGACGTCGTCAAGGTCGTCGAGGCCGTCGGTGCCACGATCATGGTCGTCGGTGGACTCGTCGCTCTCCTCGGCTACGTCGCGGCCGCCGCCCGTCCGGCGGATCGAGCGGGCGCGTACCAGAAGCTTCGCCGGAACCTCGGACGGGTGATCCTGCTCGGCCTCGAGGTCCTGATCGTCGGCGACATCGTCCGCACGATCGTCGTCGACCCGACCGTCGAGAGCGTGGTCGTCCTCGGGTTGATCGTCGTGATACGGATCGTGTTGAGCTTCTCGCTCGAGGTGGAGATCGACGGTTCCTGGCCGTGGAACCGCTGGCGCGCCGAACGGGGCCCGGAATCCACCAGCGTCTGACCAGACGCTGTCAGCCGGGATCGGAGGACACCCGTCGAGTCGCTACGGCACCGTCGTCGAGGTGCGGTCGAAGCCGTTGCTCGGTCCAGCGGTGGTCGACGTGTGCCCGGTCTCGTCGGGTGCCGTGGTGGTCGGGGTGAGGCCGTCGGGAGTTACCGTTCCGAGCGCCACGCCGTCGGCGCGGAGACGTCGCCGCGCGGTGGCCTCGTCTGTTGCCCGGAGGCTCTTGATGGCGACCGTCAGCGAATCGCGTGTCGCAGGCCCGGTGATGGAGATCATCGTGCTGTCGTCGGCGAAGCCCTCGAGCTGGGACGAAGACTCGTCGAACGTCCAGAGCGTGGTTGCCCCGTCCAGCAGGTCCGCGGCGGTGACTCGTTGCGAACGCGAGGTCAGAACCCACGCGATGCGCGTGGCCTCCGGTGAGCCGACCAGTGGGGGATCCAAGGCGACCTGGAACGCGGCCCCGTCCGGGGCGGCCAGCCTCAGCGTCAACGCCGTACCGGTCAGTCGACCATCGAGTACTTCGACCGGATCGGCCGCACCCCAACTCGGGGTGAGGCCGGTGGGTGGTGTCGCGGCTTGCATCGCTTCCACGACCTTCTGGCCGGTGACCGGTCCCGGCGCCTGGCCGAGCAGCGTCGCGAGGTCGTTCGCATATGCCCAGACGTCGTCGCCTGCGGTGCCCCGGCTGACGATCGAGAGTCCGCCGCGGTCCCCATCGGCGCGGATCGTCACCCAGGTGACGGCCGGATCGGCGACGGAGCCCGGTGGTGCTGTGTAGACATCCATGCCGCCCACGGTCGTCTGGTGCCCAGCTGAGCCGGGGTCGGAGTTGAAGCCCTGTTCCGACATCAGCAGCGACACCGCCAGGAATCGCCGGCCGTCGCCGGCGTGGTCGAGGGCAACGAGCCATGGCGGTGCGCCGGTGGGGGTCAAGAGGGCCTGCTCGACACGAAGACCCGATGCCGGGTCCGGAAGCCGCCATATGCCGGTGCCTCGACGCCAGTCGTCAAGTCCTGGCATTTCAGGTGTGGGGGACGTTCCCGGGATGCTTCCCGAGGCCGCCGGACCGACGGCGAGCGGAGGTACGTCGCCACCGCGTCCGTTTGCCCACAGCACACCGCCGACGGTCACCGCGGCGGCCGCAGCCGCGGCGATGGCGCCGACGGTCCGGCGGTGCCGGGAACGGCCGATGACTGCCGGCACCACCAGGGTGTCCGGTCGTGGGACATTGGCCGCCTGGATGTCCAGGTCGGTTGCGGCAGCGTGCAGCAACGAGCGCAGGTCGGCCTCTTCTTGGGGGGTGACCTCGAGGTCGTTCACAGGTCTGCTCCGTTTCGGTCGGTCTCGTGTGGGGGTTCGTCCGGGGAGTCCTGGTCGCCGTCATCGCGTTGGAGCAACGGACGGAGCTTGCGGATGGCCCGGTGCAGGTGGGACTTGACGGTGCCGACCGGCATGTCGAGCACCTCGGCGATCTGGGCGACGGCGAGGTCCTCGTAGAAGCGCAGGACGATGCAGCGCCGCTGGTCGTCGTTGAGCGAGGCGAGCCGCTGCCACAGGTCGTCGAACTGCGGGTCGGTGTGCGGCGACGGTCGATAGGTCGGCGCCGATCGGACGGTGCGGAGTCGCCGGTGGCGGGAGTGCGCCCCGTTGACGACGCTCGTGCGGAGGTACGACGCCGGCTCGTCGAGGTCGCCCACACCGTTCGGACGCGCGGCCAGTCGTGCGAAGGCGTCCATGACGATCTCCTCCGCCTCGTGCTGTGAGCCGGTCAGCAGCGTCGCCAGGCGGACCATGGGGTCGAAGCGGTCACGGAACAGATCATCCAGCGCCGGTGCAGCGTCGTCGGTGCCGTCACCCGGTCGTGTCCTGTCTTCCACATCCGAACCCCTCCGGTCGATCACCATCTCGTCCACACCCTTCCTGACGTGCGACGCCCGGAAAGGGTTGCAGTCGCCGCGGATCGCGGCCGGCGATCGACATATCGTGAGGGTCGTGCGGGTGCTGGGCGCGTGTTCACTTGGCGGCTTGGGGCACCTCCGCCCCTTGGTTTCGGTGCTCGACATGCTGCGCGATCGGGGCGACACCGTCGCTGTCGTCGCTCCGCCCGCCATGGCCGATCAGGTGGCGTCGATCGGTCATGCCTTCCTCCCCGGCGGCGGTCCGCCGGAGTCCGATCTTGCTCCGCTGAGGGAGCAGCTGCGCGTCCTCGACGCCGCCGACGCATCGATCGTGGGCAACCGCGACCTGTTCGGCCGGCTTGCGACCGCCGCCATGCTCGAACCGGTTCGTGAGGTGGTCGAGACGTGGACGCCCGACCTGATCGTCCGCGATCCCTGTGAGTACGCGTCGGCGGTAGTCGCACTGGGTGCCTCGATGCCCGTTGTGCAGGTCGCCATCTCGCTCGCGGAGGTCGAGTGGGGTTCGATCTCAGCGGCCTCCCCCGCGTTGGAAGAGTGGTGCGCGGGTCTGACAGAGGCGGTGCGATCCACGGGATACCTGACGCGGTTGCCCGAGTCGTTGGACCCATCGCCGTTCCCGTCCACCGTCAGGTTCCGTGAGCGGTCGGAGGCCGCCGCCCCACTGCCGGACTGGTGGCCGGGAGACCATCGTCCGCTCGTGTACGCGACGTTTGGAACGGTGCTCGGACACATGTCGACGGCGGTCGAGTCGATGAAGGTGCTCCTCGATGCAGTGGGGCGACTCGATGCCAGGGTGCTCCTGACGACCGGTCGTGCCGTCGAGCCAGCAGTGCTCGGCTCGGTGCCGGAGCACGTGCACGTCGAGCAGTGGGTCGAGCAGGCATCCGTGTTGGACGAGGCATCGGTCGTCGTGTGCCATGGCGGTTCGGGCACGACCTTCGGTGCCCTTGCCGAGGGGCTTCCTGTCGTCGTGGTCCCGATGTTCGCAGACCAGGCGGTCAACGCTGGCGTCGTCGCGCGAGCCGGGGCCGGGATCGTCGTCAGGCCCACCGACCGTCGGCAACTTCTCGCTTCCGACGCGGATGCGATCGAATCAGCCGTCCGAGTGCTCATCGACGATGTCTCTCGGGTCGGTGCTGGCCGCCGGGGGTCCGGGTTCGCTGGAGAGGCCACCCGGATCGCGACGGAAATGGCTGCGATGCCCGTGTTGTCGCAGGTCATCGCCGACCGTGTTGTGTGCCGATCGCCCGTGTCGTCGGCATCGACGCCTCCACGAAGCTGGTCCGACTCACCGACGAAGGCGTGATCGGCCGACCGAGGAGTGGGAAGCGACCGGTCGCCAGGGATCGCACACGTCCTCGGCCTCGTCGATCGGTCGCCGAGCACGTCACCGAGCAACGACGGTGAGCATCGTCAACTTCGACTCGAGTGCGTTCGTGAAGCTGCTGGTTGAGGAGCAGGGCACCGAGCTCGTCGTCGAGCTCAGGGACGGATGTGACGCCGCAGTCTCGAGTCGACTCGCCGATCCAGAGGTCCGGGCGGCGCTTGCCGCAGCGCGTCGGAACGCCGATCTCAGTGCTCGCCAGTGGCGCCACGCCGAGTCGAGTTGGGAGGAGCTCTGGGCTGCCGTGCGACCCGTCGAGCTGTCAGCTCAGGTCGAGCGCCAAGCGGGTCGGCTCGCGGCGGACCGTGCACTCCGGGGTGCTGATGCCGTCCACCTTGCGAGTGCACTCGCCGTGGGATCGCAGGACACGATCGTTGCGGTGTGGGATCGTCGGCTGCACGAGGGTGCCCGCTCCGAGGGCATGGCGGTGGCTCCCGCTCAGCTCGAACCGCGATCCGCGTAGCCTGTGTGGCCATGGACGAGTTCGACTACGTGGTCCTCGGAGGAGGTTCGGCCGGCTGCGTCGTCGCCAGCCGGCTGAGCGAGGATCCGTCGGTCAGCGTCTGCCTGCTCGAGGCGGGCGGCGAGGGACGCAACGTGTTGATCCGCGCGCCGCTCGGCTTCGTCATCGGCATGCCGCGTGGCATCAACAGCTGGAACTACCAGACCGTGCCGCAGTCGGGGCTGAACGGTCGGCGAGGCTTCCAACCGCGCGGCAAGGCCCTCGGTGGGTCGTCGACCATCAACGCGATGATCTACGCCCGCGGGCACCGCTCGGACTTCGACCGCTGGGCAGAGGCGGGCAACCCGGGCTGGGGCTACGACGACGTCCTTCCGTACTTCAAGAAGTCCGAGTCGAACGCGATCCACCGCGACTCGCCGTTTCACGGCGTCGACGGCCCCTTGCACGTGACCGGTCTGCGCAGCCCGAGTCCCCTCAACGACGTGTTCCTGCGGGCGTGTCAGTCGCAGGGCATCCCGTTCAACCCGGACTACAACGGCGCCGAGCACCACGGCTGCTACCACGTGCAGGTCACCCAGCTCGATGGTGAGCGACACTCGGTCGCCGCCGCGTTCATCCACCCGAACCTCGACCGTCCGAACCTGGAGGTCCGCACCGGCGCCCACATCACCCGCATCCGCTTCGACGGACGGCGGGCGAGCGGCGTGGAGCTCCACCGGGGTCGCGAGACCCACGTGGTGCGGGCCCGACGCGAGGTCGTCGTGTCCGCCGGAGCGTTCGGCACGCCGCAGATCCTCATGGCATCGGGCGTCGGACCCGGAGCGCACCTGCAGGCGATGGGGATCACGCCTGTGGCCGACGTGGCCGGGGTCGGACAGAACCTGCAGGACCACATCTCGGCGCTCCTCATCTACCGGGCGAAGGTCCCCGACGGCACCGTCGGCGTCACCCCCGGCGGCGTGGCGCGCATCCTCGCCTCGATGTGGGAGTGGACCCGGCACCGGACCGGTCTCGTCACGAGCTGCGCTGCGGAGTCCGGCGTGTACTACCGCTCGGATCCCGACGTCGATGTGTCCGACATGGAGATGGAGCTGATCATCGGCATCGGCGACGACCACGGGCGCAAGGTCCACACCGGTCACGGCTACTCGGCGCACCTGCTGCTGGCCCGACCGAAGAGCATCGGCGAGGTGCGCCTGGCGAGTCCCGACACCCATGTGGATCCGCTCATCGACCCGAGGTTCTTCGGCCATCCCTACGACATGGAGACGCTGGTCAAGGGCACGCAGGTCGCGCTCGACATCATGGGCGATCCGGCCTTCGACCCCTACCGCGGCGACATGCTCATCCACTACGAGCGTGACGACCCGGCGCAGATCGAGGCGACGCTCCGGGACCACGCGGACACCGAGTACCACCCGTGCGGGACGGCGAAGATGGGACCCGACAGCGACCCGATGGCGGTGGTCGACGCGCAGCTGCGGGTCCGCGGCGTCGACGGGCTCAGGATCGCTGACGCGTCGGTGATGCCGACGATCACGAGCAACAACATCCACGCGCCGGTCATCATGATCGGCGAGAGGTGCGCGGATCTGATCAAGGAGGCCACATGAACGGCCACATGAACGGCCACATGAACGGCCACATGAGCAGGGAGGCCGGCCGATGACACCGCAGGAGGTCGTGGGAGCGTTCATCGCGGCGATCGAGGCCCGCGACGTCGACGCAGCGCTGGCGCTCCTGGCCGAGGACGTCTCGTACGAGAACATGCCGATGGACCCGATCGTCGGCCGGGAGATGACCGGGATGGTGTTGCACTCCTACCTGGACATCTCCACCGATGTCGAGTGGCGCATCGTCCGTGAGGTCGTCGACGGCGACGTCGTGATCAACGAACGGGTCGACCGCTTCCACATCGGTGGCGGCTGGATGGAGCTGCCGGTCGCCGGGTTCTGGGAGGTGCGCGACGGGCTGATCACCCGGTGGCGCGACTACTTCGACATGACCGCCTACACGACGCAGCTCGCGGGGCTGACCGGTGGGTGAGGACGCCTCGGTTGGCTCGGGAGGCGGGGTGACCTGGGGTGCGGTCGAGGCGGCGGCACCGGAGTTGGCGGCACGTGTTCGACAGATGTTCGACGCCGGACGCCACAAGACCATCGCCACGCTGCGAGCGGACGGCGCTCCGCGGATCTCGGGCATCGAGTGCGAGTTCGTCGACGGCCACCTGCAGTTCGGCTCGATGACCGGTGCACGCAAGGGAGCGGACCTGCACCGCGATCCGCGCTTCGCCCTGCACGGCCCGACGGTCCATCCCGAACCCGGCGCCGAGAGCACCTGGCCCGGTGAGGCGAAGATCGCCGGTCGGGCGGTGCCTGCCGGGCCGTTGACCGCGGGTCCCGACGGCGACGGCCCGGACGGCGAGTTGTTCGTCGCTGCGATCACCGAAGTGGTCGTGACCCACCTCGACGCCGAGGCCACGAATCTCGTGGTCGAGTCGTGGACGCCCGAACGTGGTGTCCGGGTCGTCGAACGGTCCTGACCTCGATCACGGGGCCGCCTCGCGTCGACCGGCGGATCGACGTCGTTGGTCCG